>CAZXOH010000023.1:7292-10136 GCA_964642345.1 uncultured Muribaculaceae bacterium
CCACTTATTAATAATACTCATATCACCACGTTCAGTAAAATTGCCACTCATTACTAATATTATAGTATAATCAGGAAACATTTCTTTAACTTTATTTAAATGATATAAATGACCATTGTGAAAAGGATTATATTCACAAATTATTCCAACACTTTTCATACTATCACCATCTATATTTTAGCACATTTGAAAAATATAGAAAAGTGTGCTAAAATGATATTTGTTAAAAATTAATAGGAGGTATTAGATGATAATAGATATAACAAAATTTAAAAATCAAAATGTATTTAGTATTGAAATAAATGAAAAATTAGAAGTTAATGAAGAATTAATGAAAAAAACTGATATAATTGAACTAAATAATGTAGTTGTAAAAGGTAATATTTCTGAAATTGATACGGATAATTATGAATTAAATGTTAATATTGATGGTGATATGGTATTACCTGATTCAATTACATTAGAAAGAACAAATTATCATTTTAATACTGAAATAGATGGAAATATTGATGAATTATTGGAAGAAATTGGCGAAACTTCAAAAAAAACTGATTTAACTATTGATATTTTTCCAATAATATGGGAAAATATATTAATGGAAATTCCCATTCGTATAGTTAATGAAAAAAATGAGAACATTAAATTAGAAGGGGATGGGTGGAAGTTAATTGATAAATATGAAAAAACTTCTACAAATCCAGAACTAGAAAAATTAAAAGATTTATTAAACTGAAAAGAGAGGTGTTAATATGGCAGTACCATTTAGAAAAGTATCTAAAACTAGAGGTAGAATGAGAAGAACTCACTATAAAATAAGTGAAAATACTACTACAACTTGTCCAAAATGTGGTGCAACTACAAAACCACATAGAGTTTGCAAAAAATGTGGAACTTATAAAAACAAAGAAGTTATAACTATGGAAGAAAGCAAATAGTTGCTTTTTTTTTGTTAAAAAGTTATAATTATAATAGGTGATGATATGAAAAAAGGTTTTACACTTATAGAAATGATTGCAGTAATAGGTATTCTAGCGCTTATGACATTGATAATACTTCCTAATTTGTTAAATCAAGTAAATAATAAAAAAGAAGAATTAAGTAATACAATGAAACAAATGATTTATTCTGCAACAGATTTATATTTAAATGAGAATGTTGAAAGTTTTCCTAAAATTGCTGGAAATACTTATTGTATAAAAATACAAGAATTAGTAAGTTCGGATTATTTAGAAACACCATTAAATGATGTTGAAACAGGTGAAACAATTGACTTAAATCAAAAAATATCAGTTACTGTTGATGAATATGGTCAATATGATAATTTTATTTTTGGTGGATGTTAATAAGCTGATGCTTATTTTTTTTTGTTCATATTTAAAGTAAGTGCGATAATAATCATATAACTAAGTAAACTTGATCCACCATAGCTTATGAATGGTAAAGTTATTCCAGTTATAGGTATAATTCCTAAAGTCATTCCTATGTTTTGAAATTGTTGATATACTAACATTCCAAGTATTCCTGCAATTATATATTTATTTATTAAAGTATTATTTTTTGCTAACTTAATTAAGTTTAAATCAAATAATAAAATTAAAATTAATAATATTGTGGAACCAATAAAGCCAAAATTACTAGAAAAAACTGCAAATATGAAATCTGTTTGGGGTTCAGGAAAATATATTGGAGTTTGATTAAATCCATGGCCTTTTAATCCTCCTGATCCAATAGCAATTAATCCATTTTCTAATTGATATCCGGATTTATTAGACCAATCTAATAAACGATCAATTCTTAAGAAAAAATCTGTTCCAAGTAATTTAATAAATAATTCTTTATTAAAAAAATAAATACTTAAGATAATACTTATAATTAAAATAATACTTATAAAAAGAATTAAAAACCATCTAATTCTAATGCCTGATATAAATAAAATGAAAATAGTAATTAATATATAAATTAAAACAACACCAGTATCAGGTTCTAAAAATGTTAAAATACTTGGTATAGCAACTATTACTAATATTTTGATTAAAAAAAGAAATTCTTCTTTAACAGTTGGTGAATTGTTTTTTTGATTGAATTCATTTGTTGTTTTAGAAAGAATAATTATTAAAATAATTTTCATAAATTCACTTGGTTGAAAAGACCCAATATAAGGAATCATGAACCAACATTTAGCATTATGAACTTCTTTTCCAAAAAATAGAAGTAAAAATAGTAAAATATTTCCTAAAATATATAAGTAAATGGAATATTTATATATTATCTGATTATTAATTTTTTTTAACATTAAAATTAAAATTATTCCTAAAGAATACCAAATAATTTGCTTGATAAAAAAATGATTGTTATAACTTAATATTGTTTCTGCACTATATATTGAAATTAGACTTATAATAATGAATAGTCCTAAAAAGATATATATGTTTTTATTATAATTCGGTATATTTTTTTTATTCATGATTTTCACCATTTAAATATTATAATAAATTATATATCATTTCAACTAATGTGACATAATATGATATTTTTTTTAATTGTATATTTTAATTTAAAAAAATTTAAATTTTTACCAAAAATCAAAATTGGCTAGACCAATTTTTAAAATTCACTAGTGAATTTAGTATAATTTGTATACGAATTAACAAAATTGGTCATTTTACAAGTAAATATTAATGTGATATATAGTTTATGTAATTGCAATTACACTAAAAATAGAAAGGAGATTTATGAATCAAAAATTTTATACTTGTAAATACGATAGACCATTCAAAGAAATCTTTTTAAATGAGAAAAATAAACATTTATTAAAAGGATTATTAGAAACAATATTAAAAACAA
>CAZXOH010000024.1:0-10126 GCA_964642345.1 uncultured Muribaculaceae bacterium
TTCAATCACCTAAATAAATAATATATTATTTTTTGCATTTTGTCAAATTATTTCGTATTTGAGAAATAATTTTTTATTTTTCGACATTTATTTCGAAAATTAATGATTGGTTTCGGTTGTTACAATATTAAATGTTGAACCTGGTTCATATGTCATCCATATAGGTAAATTTCTATTAATTTCTTCAATACTATAATTTTGATAATTACTAGGACTAAAATTAGGGCGTGATGAAATTGCTAAAATCTCTCCTGTTTTAGGATTCATAGCAATTCCTAATGCTTGTTCTGGATTATATTTAGAAACTGCATTATCTAATTCCCTTTCTAATGATGCTTGAAGTTTATAATTAATTGTTAAGGATAAATTCATTCCATCTTGTGGTTTTTCATAAGTTTCTGCTAATTCTAATTTATTTCCTTTAGCATCACTAAAATATTTAATTGAACCATATTCTCCAGTTAAGTAATCATTATAAGTAAGTTCTAAACCACTTAATCCTTGATTATCAATTCCAACGAATCCAATAGAGTGAGATAATAAATTATCATATGGATATATTCTTTTTGATTCTTTTATTAAATAAACTCCATCATATTTTAAATTACTAATTTGATTTGCTATTTCATATGATAATCTTCTTCCTTCAGGATGAACTCTTTCCATTGATGTTTTTTTACTTACATGTTTATACATTTCATCATATGATACATTAAGAATTTTTGCTAAAGAAGTAGCTACTTCTTCTTTATTTTTTATTTGATTTGGTATTAAAACTAACGAAGACGTAGTTAAATTATCTGCTAATACTATTCCATTTGTATCTAATATTTTCCCTCTATTAGCCTCTATTGGTAAATTACGATTCCAAAGAGAATTAGCTAATGAATTTAATTTTTTATAACTTATTACTTGAATATAAAAAACTTTAAAAATAATTATTAAAAACAATAATATAATTACTAATAATATTATTTTAATTCTTTTATGAATTCCTTTAAAAAACATATAATCACCACTTAATTTTATTAAAAATTTAAAAAAAAAAGAACATTGAATCAATGTCTTAAAATCAAATTTTTTTCTAAAATTTCTTTTTTATAATAAACATTACTAGTAAATAAATTAAATTTTTCTAAAATTATTTTATATTCATATAATTTTAATTTTTCCATTTTTTTAATAATTTTTTTATATTTTTTAAAAGTATTTAAATCTGATGATTTATCAATAATTTTAACATTATCTAAATAATAATTTAATTCATTACTATCATAATCAATTTTTAACAATTTAGTTAATTCATCATATATATATTTATCAACTATTTTATTTATTCTAATTTGTGGTTGTTCATTAAAACTATCACATTTTATTAATATATATTCATCAAATATTTCAAAATGAATTATTGTTTCAGTAATAAAATCAAACATGGCAATTCCATTTTCACATTTACTCACTTCTATCACAAACATACTCCTAACATAAAATCAAGAATTATTTTCTAAATAATCCTTGATTGTTTTCTTCTACTTTTTCTTGAACAACTTCATAATCTATATTAGTTCTTTCTGAGAATTTTTTTAATTCATTTTCTATTTGTTCAATTGATAACTTATTTTCAATAGCGTAATTTACTAATTCTTCTTGAGTCATTTTTCCATTGATTCTATCATTTTCATCAGTCCTATTAAGACCCGCATCAGATACTAATTCTTCAACTGCAATCTTAATTGGTCGATGTTCATATTGATAATTTTTAACTAAAGCAAAAGCAACAATAGTAGATGAAGCAATAAGTGCTCCTAATTTAGCATATCCTTTAAATTTTATTTCTCTTTTAGGCATTTTTATTTCATTAAAATGCGCTATATTTCTATTTTGCAATTCAGCCCTACCTAATATTTCCTTATTTAATTCATCTCTTGAATTACTATTTGCATTTCTTTTTGCTTGTTCTTCTAAAACAAAATCCATAATTTTTATTTCTTTTTCCATAAGTATCACCTATTTAAATTCTACATTATTTTAATATTTTAGTCAATTTTTTCTGCAATTAAATATGGATAGTTTACACTTTTAATTTTAACTTTAACATCTTGATGTAATAAATCTTCTTCTCCAACCATTTTAATTAGTAAATAATTACCAGTATGACCTATCAAATAATTTTCTTTTTTCGTTTCTGGAATAAATATTATTTCACCATTTATATATTTATTCATATATTCTATTTCTAATTCTTTCGATAAATTAAGTAATATTTTAACGCGTTCTTTTTTTGTATTTTGATCTATTTGATTTGGCAAAAGAGCTGCTTTAGTTTTATCTCTTTTAGAATATGGAAAAATATGTAATTTAGTAAATTTAATTTTTTTTATTGTATCAATTGTTTCTAAAAATTCTTCTTCTGTTTCTCCAGGAAATCCAACAATAACATCTGTTGTAATTGATATATTTGGTCTAATATTTCGAATTTTATTTATTTTATTTATAAAATAAGCTTTATCATATTTACGATTCATTCTTTTTAAAACTTCATCTGAACCACTTTGTAATGGAATATGCATATGATCAACTAATATTGAATTTTCTTTTATAACATTTAAAACTCTATCATTTAATTCTGTTACTTCAATTGAGGAAATTCTTAATCTTTCTAAACCATTTATTTTAACTAAATCTTCTAATAAATTGGCAAAATCATAGTTATCAAAACCATAATTTCCTGTATGAATTCCTGTTAAAACAATTTCTTTATGTCCATTTTGTATCAAATTTTTCACTTCATCTATTACTTCTTCTTTTGGTTTACTTCTAACATTTCCTCTTGTATAAGGAATAACACAATAAGTACAAAAATTATTACATCCATCTTGAATTTTAACAAAAGCTCTTGTTTTATTAAAGTTATTTAAACTCATAGTTTCAAATACCGTATTATTTATATCATAAATATCTATTATTTGTTTTTTTTCTTTCTTAAAATGTTCAATATATTCAATTATTTTTGTTTTAAATATATTTCCAATAATTATATTAACACCTTCTATTTTATTTACAAGTTCTACTTTATTTTGTGATAAACATCCACATACTATTATTATAGCATTTGGATTTTCTTTTATAGAATGTCTAATTGTTTTTAATGATTTATTATCAGCTGTATTAGTAACTGTACAAGTATTAATAATTGCTACATCAGCATTATTATTAGTTTCAATATAATTATGGTTTTTTAGGATATCACTCATTACATTTGATTCATATGTGTTTACCTTACATCCTAATGTATATATTTTATATGTCATAAAACCTCCTAAAAAAAGGCATATTAGCCTTTATAAATTACTTCTAAATTCTTTAAGTGCTCGTAAAAATTCATCATTTTTTTCATCTACTTCACTTGATACATTAAGTATTCTCTCTTTTTTTACAGTTTCATTATTTATTTCATCTATTTCACTAATTAAATCTTCTTGATCTTTTTTTATATGTTTTCCTGTATCAAACAATTTAATTGTTGGATATTCAATTTTAGCTTCTTGTTTACCAAATATAGGTGAAATAAAATCAGTATTTTTAAATTTTTTGTCTTTTTTCTCTACAAATGATTCTATTTTTTTTATTTTAGGTTCTTCTCTTTCTAAAAATTCAGTTACTTTATTAGTCGCTAAAGAAGAAGCAGTTTTTTCTTGTTGTGATTCATATTGTTTTATTTCTTCTTTTAAATTATTATTTTTCATACTATTTAATAATTCTTGATAACTTATAATTGCTTTTTCTTCTTGTTCTGCTTCGAAGTTTTCAACAACTTTTTCTTGTTTAGAATCCAAGGATTTTTGCATTTTTGCTAACATATCATCTAAATCTAATTTATTTTCTTCTTTTATCGATGATTTAATATTTTCTCCAATCGGAACTTCTATTTTTGCATTTATTAAGTTTTCTCTTGGTTTTGCTTTCATTAAGTCATCAATTATTTCATCTATTTCTTCATCATCTTTTTTTCTATCTTTATAAATAACATAAACAATACAAGCAATAACAAGAACAAGTATTATTACTGATATTATTATTAGTAAATTTACTGGTATATTTATTTCTAACATATTATCACTCCATACATTCATAATTTACAATACTCATTATAAATAATGGTACTGTTTCTACTCTTAATATTCTATTTCCTAAAGTAACAGGTATAAAATTATTTTCTAATAATTTATTTTCTTCATTATTAGATATTCCACCTTCTGGTCCAACTAATATATTTATTCTACCACAATTTATGTTACTTTTCAAAATATTTTTTATTGTTATACTTTTCTCAGTAGTTGAACAAAAAATATTAACTCCATTTAACTTTAATATTTCTTCAAATTTCAATATTTCTATATTTGGAATTGTATTTCTATGAGATTGTTCACTTGCTTCTTTTAAAATCATTTTCCATCTTTCGATTTTTTTATTACTTTTTTCATTTTCTTTAACTATACCTCTTTCAGAATAATATAATATTATCTTTGATACTCCTAATTCAGTACTTTTTTGAAAAATATAATCTAATTTTTGTTCTTTTAATATAGGTACTATCAAACATACATAGGGTATATTTTCTTTTATATTATCTAATTGATTTTTTAATATTATTTCATAATCATCATTTAAATAACAAAGATATGAGATATTGTCAAATACTACAATTATTTCATTATTAGGTTTCATTCTCATTACTTTTTTTATATGTTTTATATCTGTATCTAATAATTCAAATTTATTATTTTTCTTTTTTTCAGCAAAATATCTTTGCATAGAAATCACCATCTATATTATACCTAATAATTAGATATATATCTATATTAATTTATTTTCACTTGTCATTTATTTACAAAAAAATAGAGTTTTAACTCTATTTAAGGTTATAAGCAAATGTAGAACTAGATCCTGTTGCCGTATCAATATTAGTGCAATAAACATTTATTGGAACTTTAATAACAGTTGCATAATAATATGGACCATCTGTTGAATCTGCAAGTTTTATTTCATTACCTGAATCTACATACCAAAATTTGCTACCATTTGTATTCATTGTCCAAAAATTTTTATTTGTAAATATATTTGCTATATAATTATTATTTTTGCAGCTTGAATCTTTAATATTATTTTCACAATTAGTATCTGTTGATGCAACAACATAATCATAAAAAGATAATAAACCAATTTTAGATGTAATTGTATTATTTTTCAATGTGTTTTCTAGATTACTTAAACTACTACTTATATCAGTAATTGTACCATTATACCAAGTATCTACTAATTTAGTATAATCTTTTGCTTTATCAGATAATGTATTTTGCAATGTTGTTTTAGTAAAATCGGTTTCTAATTCCGAAGATAAAGTAGAAGAATCAACTGTTGTTGAAATTAATTTCATTGAATAATCTTTTTTATCTATACTTAAAATTCTCCATTCTTTATTTTCATATTTAACATAATTATTTACATTAGTTCCTCTAAAAACATATTCATTTTCTAAATCATATAGTCCATCTTCTGTTTCTCCTAATACATGCATATTTGTATTATTGTTTAATATAACTTGATAAGCTGGTAAGTTTTGCTTAGTATCTATTGTTTTTATTTCATATTTATCCGTATCATAATCATATATAACATATGAATTTGAATATTCAGATAAATCAGTACTTGATAATGAACAATCTACATCAATATATTCATAAATATATTTATTATTTTCATACCCAATAAATATACATCCATTCATTACTTTTTTATCTTTTGGACTTAGTATATCATCTTTTTCTAAATATTTTGTTTCTTTAAGTAAATTTAAAGTTATAAAAGTGTCATTAATATGATATTTATCTAATTTATCTATATTATCTAAAGCCCATTTTTCACCTTGTTTTTCTAAATTTTTTACTTGTGTTACATATAATTCCTCTTTAGCATTATTTATTTGTTGTGTTACTCTAGGAAAAGTAATCAAAGATATAATTGCAATTATAACAATAACACATAGTAATTCTATTAATGTAAATCCTTTTTTCATATTCCACCTCTAGTATTAGTATATCATTTTTATTCGTTATTTTCTACTTGTTCTTCAGTATTTTCATTAGTTTCTTCATTAAATTTTCCTTCTAAAATAATTTCTAAATTCATATCACTAGTAATTTGTGTGTTAGGATTATAATTTTGCGATTTTACATAACCATAACCAGTAATATTATATTTAATTCCTAAAAGATTACATAAATTTATTACATCTTTACGACTCCAACCAATCATATTTGGTAATGTTTTATTTTTACCATTTGTAGTTAAAAATATTTTTTCACCTATTGTTATTTCTTCGTCTTTATTTATTGATTGTTTTGTTATTTTATCACCATCGCCAATTAGAATAACATCAATTCCAGCATTATTTAATTCTGACTTAACTTCTTCAGTATTTTTATTTATGTATGATTTTACTTTATATGTTTCAACATTTTTTTCAGTTACTTCGGTAAACATATTTTTATATTTACTTATACTTTGAATTATTTCTTTAGTAGTTGTATATAATCCTGCTGATTTTCCCCAACTTGGTTTTTTCATTGCTGCATATATAATTATTTCGGGATCATCTTTTGGGAACATTCCCGAAAATGAATAAATATATAAATTATCACCTATTAAATATGAACCTGTGGTATTATCATATATTTGACTTGTCCCTGTTTTACCAATAATATCAAATCCATCTATTCGATAGGGATATCCAGTAGACCCTGCATCTGTTCCATGAATAACATTATACATCAATTCTTTCATTTTATTAACAGTAGATGTTTTAATTATTTGTTCACTTTCTTCAATTTTTCTTTCATATACAGTTTCACCTGTATTTGGATTTACAATCTTACTTATTAAATGTGGTTTTAACATTTTTCCATTATTTGATATTAAAGTAAGAGCTTGTAATTGTTGAACAACTGTTGTTGTAATACCTTGACCAAAACCTGCTGTTGCATATTCAATATCATAATTAAAATTAATATTACCTGATGCTTCTCCGTTTAATTCAATTCCTGTTGTTTTTCCAAAACCATATTTTTGAAAACATTCCTTCAATTGTTTTTTAGTTAAATTATTTTTCAAAATATTTACTACCCCAACATTACTTGAATATTCATAGCCTTTGTCTAAAGTTATTTCTCCCCAACCTAATCCATTATTCCAATCATTTATTGTGTATTCACCAATATTATAACTACCTGATTGATAAGTACTATTTCCATCATAAACATTATTTTCCATAGCACACATATATGTATAAGTTTTCATTGTACTACCTGGTTCAAATATAAATGTTGATAATGGATTTTCATAGTTTGTAATATTTTTAATATTAGGATCAAATGAAGGAGTGGTTGAAAATGCTAATATATCTCCTGTTTTAGCATCCATAACAGCAAATACTGTCCATTCAGGATTATATGTTTCTTCTATTTTTTTTACTCCAGATTCAACAAATCTTTGAATATTTTCATCAATTGTTAAATATATATCATTACCATTTTGAGCTTCTTCTCTTATTTCTTTTGTACCATTAATTTTGTATCCATACATACTTTTTTGATATTCTAAATATCCATCAACACCACTAAGCATTTCATCGTATTTGGATTCTATTCCCATTTCACCTACTATTTTTTTAGTTGTAATTTCATTTTCATCATCATCATATTCTTTAACATCTTTTGTTTTAGCGTAACCAACAATATAAGATGCAAAATCACCATTAGGATAATATCTTTTTTGACTTTCCGAAAAGCTTATTCCTGATAATCCAAGTGCTAAAATTTCATCTTTTTTTAATTCTGTTAATCCACTTCCATATATACCTAATTCAACTTGATAAGCATCTTGGTTTAATTGTTTTAAAATATAGTCTTCAGGAGCACCTAATACTTGTGCTAATTTTCTTGCTGTTTCTTCCTTATCTTTAACATAATCTTCTCCCATATATATTTTACTTTTTTCTAGTGAAGCAATTAGTGTATATGAACTGACATTAAGTGCTAAAGTATTGCCATCTTTATCATAAATTACTCCTCTTTTTGCAGATATTGTTTGTTTTACTGTATTTCTACTAGCTGCAAATGAAGTCATATCTATACCATCTATTTTTGGAGAAAGTGCTAAATAAACATATCTTACATATAATAAAAAAATGCAAAAAAAGAATACTAAAAATACTATCATTGATATATTTGTTTTATTCTTTTTTGCATTCATATTTTACACCTCATTAGTCGTTAATTATAATTATATTGTCATTATTATAAGCCAATCCCATATCTGAAACAATATCTTTTACTTTATCAAAAGAAGTTAATTCATTTACTTTCATTGTTAAACTTTCATTTTGTTTTTCTTGATTTGATATTTTATATTCTATTTTAGCTATATTCATATTTAAATATGTTATGTTAGCGCCTAAAAAAACTTTAGATACAACTATACCAAAAAGACATATAACTGCTGTACTATATAACAAAATTTCCCCTTTTGTGATTTTTTTTCTTCTTTTTGCCATAGTTTTTCCTCCCTATTTTATTCTTTCTATTATTCTTAATTTCGCACTTCTTGAACGCTTATTTTTTTCTATTTCTTCTTTACTTGGTTCTATAGTTTTTATTATTTTATAATTTGGTAAATATTCATCTGGTATAACAGGCATATTTTTTAAATTTTTATCAATTTCTGTTACACTTTTAAATATATTTTTACATATTTTATCTTCTAATGAATGAAAGGTTATTACACATATTCTTCCATTTACATTTAATATTTCTAAAGCATCTCTTAATGCTTTATCAAATACTTCTAATTCGTTATTAACTTCTATTCTTATTGCTTGAAATATTTTTCGTGCAGGATGTTTTTCTCTTTTATATTTTTCAGGAACAGCACTTTTAATTATTTCAACTAATTCTAAGGTTGTATTAATTGGTCTGTTTTCTATTATTTTTGAAGCTATTTTAGGTGCAAATTTTTCATCTCCATACCTATAAAATATATCGATTAATTTGTCTTTTGAATATTCATTTACAACTTTATGAGCGGTTAAAGGATTATTTAAATCCATTCGCATATCTAAATATGCATCTTGATGAAAACTAAATCCACGATAATCTTCATCTAGTTGTGGGCTTGATACACCTAAGTCAAAAAGAACAGCATCTACTTTTGTTATTTTATTTTTTTCTAATTCGATTTTCATATTTACAAAATTACTTTTAATAATTTTATAATTAGAAGCTATTTTTTTTAATTTCTCACTACTTTCATTTATTGCTTCTTCATCTTGATCAAATGCATATAGAAAACCATTTGGTATTTTTTTTAGTATTTCACTACTATGACCTGCTCTACCTAATGTTGCATCAACAACTATACTGTTTTCTTTTAAGTTTAAGTTATTTATGCTTTCTTTTAATAATACGGAAATATGCATTAAATACTTACCTCAAATAATTTATCAGCAATATCAGATATTGTTTCTTCATTCTTTTCAATAAAGTTGTCCCATTTTTCTTTATCCCAAACTTCTAATCTTTCATTTACACCAATTATTACACAATCCTTTTTTAAATCAGCATATTTGATTAATGAATTAGCAATATTAATTCTTCCTTGTTTATCAAATTCATTTGTAGTGGCACCAGATAAGAAAAATCTCATAAAGTTTCTAGCATCTTTAGTGTTTGGTAATTCCCGATACTTATTTATTACTTTTTCCCATTCGTTTTTAGGATAAATAAATAAACAATTATCTAATCCTCTTGTAACTATAAAGTCATGACCTAATTGTTCTCTTAATTTTGCAGGAATTGTCAATCTTCCTTTTTCATCAATTGAATAATTGTATTCACCCATAAACATACCAATCACCACATTTTCCCACTTTTAACCACTGTCTACTACTATTCTACTATTTTTTAAATATAAAGTAAAGTGTTTAAAGAAAAAAATAGTTTTAATTTCAAAAACTATTTTTAAAATGTTTATAATTTTTCTATTTGTTCTTTTGATGATAGTATGAAAA
>CAZXOH010000025.1:0-4061 GCA_964642345.1 uncultured Muribaculaceae bacterium
AAAAAGGTTTAGTTAATGGTCTAAAACAAGGAATTGAACAAAATAAAATAGAAACAGCAACCAATTTTAAAAATTTGGGTATAGATATAGAAACAATATCAAAAGCAACCGGTTTATCAAAAGAACAAATAGAAAAATTATAAACTTCATTTAATGAAGTTTTTTTGTATATTTTAATTTGCAAATTTATATATATTATTATGCAATAAAAATAGTTTTAACAAACTATTTTTTTTCATATATTAATATAGGTGATTCTATGTCTTTTGATAAATTAAGAACATATATAATGGAAGATGAATTTGAAGTTAAGCTATTAAACAATCGAATAAATATATTAAACTATGGAACAATAGATCATCTTGATTCAAATAAGATAATTATTAGATATAAACAAGGAAAAATTACAATAAATGGTAATAACTTAGTTTTATCAAAATTACTTAAGGATGAGTTATTAATAATTGGAAAAATAAAAAATATAGATTTAGGTGATTAATAATGAAAAATGACTGGTTAAATAAATTAAAAACAACTTATTATATAAAAATTAAAGGAAAAAATATTGAAAGATTTATTAAAAGATTAATTAGTTTTGATATTGAATTATTAGAAATTAAATATATAAAATATGATGAAATAGTAGTTAGAATATCTAAAAAAAATCTTGAAAAAATAAAAGAAATTAAAACAATTTATGATATAGATATTGTAGAATATACCGGCTTTTTTAAATACAAAGAATTATTAAAAAAAAATAAATTAATCATAATATCAATTGTATTAGCGTTTACTTTTATTTTGTATTTAAGCAACACAATTTTTTATATTGATATTATTCATAATGATAAAAATATAAGAGAACTAATAAAAAATGAACTAAATGAAAATGGAATTAGAATATTTTCATTAAAAAAAAATTATAAATATATAAACAAAGTAAAAAATAAAATAATGGAAAAATATAAAGATAAAATAGAATGGTTAGAAATAGAATCTAGTGGTACTAAATATATTGTAAAAGTTGAAGAAAGAAAAATAAAAAATATAAATAATAATAATGAACCAAGGAATTTAGTCGCTAAAAAAGATGCTGTCATAATGAGCATTGAAGCAAGTAGTGGGATAATCATCAAAAATAAAAATGATTATGTAAAAAAAGGTGATATTATTGTAAGTGGTAATATAGAATTAAATGGTGAAATAAAAAATACAGTTTCTGCAACAGGTAAAGTATATGGTGAAGTATGGTATAAGTTAACAATAGAATATCCTTTAAGTTACAATGAAAGAAAAATAACTAGTAAAACTAAAAAAACATATGGTTTTAAATTTATAAATAAAGATATAAGTTTATTTAACAATTATTTTGTTACAAAAGAAGAAATATTATATAAAAATAAAATAATACCTTTTAGTATAGTAAAACAAACTAAAAATAAAATTATAAATATTAATCAAATATTAACTAAAGAAGAAGCAATAAATAAAGCAATAGAAGTTGGAAAAGATAAAATCAAAAGTAAATTAAATGACAATGAATACATAATTGATACAAAAAAATTGAAAGTTGAGACAAATAATAGTAAAATAATATTAGAACTTTTTATTTCAGTATGTGAAGATATTACTGATTATAGTTTGTTAGAGGTGACTTAAATGTTTGATATAACAATTAAAAATATTTTAGCAAATATATGGCCAATGGTATTAATAATAACAGTTATTTTGTCAACATTAAGAATATCATGTATTATAAAAAATAAAGAAAAATTTTATTTTTATAAAGAAATATTTAAATTAGGTTTTATTATTTATATAATAAGTTTGTTCTATGTTGTAACATTTCAAGATGTAAGTTGGTCAACATCTAATTTTATTCCATTTAAGGAAATACTTAGATATAAAATATTTTCAGAAATGTTTTTTAGAAATGTTGTTGGTAATATGATAATGTTTATACCTTATGGTTTTTTTATATCATATTTTTTGAAAGCAAATAAAAAAAGTATTGTTTTTTTACTCTGTTTAATTACTTCATGTACAATTGAAGCAACTCAATTAATAATTGGAAGAGTATTCGATGTTGATGATATATTTTTAAATGTAATAGGTGGTTTATTTGGTTACTTCATATATAAAATTATTGAAAAAATAAAAGATAAATTACCAAATTTTCTGAGAAATGAAATATTTTATAATATTTCTGTTATAATAATAGTAAGTTTAATATGTGGATATATATATTATATATTGGGAGGATTTAATGTTTGAAATAATTAATGAAACAAAAGAAAAAATAAAAGAAATAAAAGATGTTGAAATAGTTTTAAATAAAGCTATTTTAGAAGAAAAAGTCGGACAAGTATCATTTAATGTTATTATTGTTGATAATGATTATATTCATAAATTAAATAAAGAATATAGAAAAATAGATAGACCAACAGATGTTATAACATTCGCACTAGAAGATTATGAAGACATAAAATATGAAGACTTTAGATTATTGGGTGATATTTACATTTCATTAGATAAAGCAAAATCACAGGCTATAGAATATGGTCATAGTTTTAAAAGAGAAATTTGTTTTTTAGCGGTTCATGGTTTTTTACATTTATTAGGTTATGATCATATGAAAAAAGAAGATGAAATAATAATGTTTGGTAAGCAGGAGTTGATTTTAAATGAAGCAGGAATTACGAAATAAAGATATTGGAACACCATATCAAAGATATAAAAAAAGTTTTTTTCATGCTATAGATGGAATTATATATGCTTTTAAATATGAACATAATATGATAATTATTTTAATTGCAACTATAGTTACTATTCTAATTGGAATAATGCTTAAAATCTCCATTACAGAATGGCTTATTTGTATTTTAATTATAGGTATGATTACAGCAACTGAATTAATTAATTCTTCAATTGAAGCAGTTGTTGATTTAGAGACAACTAAAATTCATCCATTGGCTAAAATAGCTAAGGATACTGCTAGTAGTGCGACATTAATTTTGGTAATTGTTTCTATTATTATTGGCTGTATAATATTTATTCCGAAAATAATATTGTATTTATGAAAAGTTTTGAAATAGAAACTTTTTTTCTTTTTTTTAAGGAAATTAAAAATTAATGTCGTATGATTTTAATAGAGGTGGTACTATGAATGAAGTAATAACAAATAATGTAGAAAATTTAATATATGAAATAAGAGGAAAACAAGTAATGTTAGATTCTGACTTAGCTAAATTATATCAATGTAAAAATGGAACAAAAACTATAAATCAAGCTGTAAAAAGACATATTAATAGATTTCCAGAGAGATTTTGTTTTCAACTTACAAAAGAAGAATATATTTTTTTGAAGTCCCAATTTGGGACTTCAAGTTGGAATGAATATGGAGGAATTCGAAAATTACCATATGCATTTACAGAACAAGGAGTAGCTATGTTATCAAGTGTTTTAAGAACAGAAGTAGCTGAACAAGTAAGCATAAAAATAATGGATGCTTTTGTTAAAATGCGACATTATATTGTTAATGGAAACTATAGATTAAATAATATAGAAACAAAATTATTAGAACATGATACTAAAATAAATGAAATATTCAATCAATTTAAAACAAATAATAATCACATATTTTTTGAAGGAGAAATTTATGATGCATATTCATTATTAATTGATATTTTAAGAGAAGCAAAAAGAGAAATAATTATAATAGATAATTATGCTGGAAAACAATTATTTGATATATTAAAAGAAATAAAAACAGATATAAAAATAATAACTAAAAATATAGAAGAAATAACATATAAAAAATATAAAGAACAATATAAAAATATAGAAATAATAAACAATAATAAATTTCATGACAGGTTTATAATAATAGATAAAAAAATACTATATCATTCAGGAGCAAGTTTTAAAGATATAGGAAAAAAGTGTTTTGCAATTAATAAAATAGAAAATAAAGAATTAATAAAATATATATTAAAGGAAGTGAAAAATGAATGAAGTAATAACAAATAATGTAGAAAATTTAATATATGAAATAAGAGGAA
>CAZXOH010000025.1:4161-7115 GCA_964642345.1 uncultured Muribaculaceae bacterium
TACTATATCATTCAGGAGCAAGTTTTAAAGATATAGGAAAAAAGTGTTTTGCAATAAATAAAATAGAAGATAAAATAATATTGAATGACATTCTTAAAAAATTATAGTATAATTAAATAGGTGATACAATGAAAGATAAATTATTAAAATTATTAGAAAATTCTTACAGTCCTTATTCTAAATTTAGAGTTGCTGCTATAATAGTAACAAAAGATGGTAAAGAATTTAATGGAGTTAATGTAGAAAATGCCTCATATGGTGCAAGCATATGTGCTGAAAGAAGTGCAATTGTAAGTGCTATTTCTAATGGTTATAAAAAAAATGATTTTGAAAAATTATATATTATGTGTGATAATGAAAAAATAGGAATGTGTTGTATGATTTGTAGACAGGTAATAAATGAATTTTTTGAAAGTGATAAAGAAGTAATTGCAATGAATCCTAAGGGAGAAAAAAAGATCTTAAAAATTAGTGAACTTTGTCCTTATCCATTTAACGAGGATGATTTAAAATGAAATCTGGATTTGTAAGTTTAGTAGGAAGACCTAATGTTGGTAAATCAACATTAATAAATAGTATAATTGGCAAAAAAATTGCAATTACATCTAATAAACCTCAAACAACAAGAAATGTAATTCAAGGAATTTATAATGAAGAAGATACACAAATAATATTTGTTGATACACCAGGTGTTCATAAACCTAATCATAAACTTGGAAACTATTTAAATAAACAAGCATATTATAGTATTAACGATGTTGACGTGATATTATTTTTGATTGATATAACTGAAGAATTTGGAAGAGGAGATACCTTTGTATTAGAAAAGATCAAAGAAACAAAAAAGCCAATAATTTTAGTTTTGAATAAAATAGATAAAGTTAGTAATGAAGAAATATTAAAAAAAATAAATGAATATAAAGAAATATATCCATTTGATGAAATAGTACCTGTTTCAGCTTATAAAAAAAATAATACTAACGAATTAATTAATACCATAAAAAAATATTTAACAGATGAAATTAAATATTATGATGATAATTTTATAACAAATAAACCAATAACATTTATGATATCCGAAATAGTAAGAGAAAAAATATTCGAACTTACTAATGATGAAGTACCTCATTCACTAACTTGTATAGTTGAAAATATGAAAAAAGATAAAAATGGATTTCATATAAATATTGCAATTATAGTAGATAGAGATGCTTTAAAAAAAATTATTATTGGTAAACAAGGTAAGATGATTAAAGAGATTGGAATCAGAGCAAGAAAAGAATTAGAAGAATTATTGGGGAAAAAAGTATATTTGGAAACATATGTTAAAACAATAAAAAATTGGAGAGATAAAGAAAAATATTTACAAGAATTTGGTTTTAATGATTTTGAATAAAAGATGAATAAAATTTAAAAAAAGTCTCAATATATAATAGGTGATAAAATGAAAAAAATATTATGGGATTTATTTACGAATACGGGAAAAATTGAATATTATTTAAAATATAAGGAGTTAGAAAAAAATGGAAAGAGTGGTAATAGTAGGAAAAACATATAAACATTTTAAGGGAAAATTATATAAAGTACTTTGTATAGCAACCGATTCTGAAACAAATGAAGAAGTTGTCGTATATGAAGCATTATATGGTAAACATTTAATATGGACAAGACCTTATAATATGTTTAATTCGTTAGTTGACAAAGAAAAATATCCTAACATAAATCAAGAATATAGATTTGAGTTGGTAAATTGAATATAGTAGAAGGAATAGTAATTAGTGAAACATCTTATGGTGAAACAAGTAAAATAATAAAAATTTTGACTAAAGATGGTATTATAGGATGTATGGCTAAAGGCGCTAAAGGATTAAAAAGCAACTTAAGAAGTGTTACTACTAAACTAACATATGGTAAATTCATTATAAATAAAAAAGAAGATAAACTATCATTATTAACTAATGTAGATGTTATAAATAACTTAAATACAATAAAAAAAGACATAGTTAAAATGAGTTTTTCCATTTATTTAATTGATTTAGCTGAGCAAGTAATAAAACAAAACAAAAATGAAAATATTTATAATTTGTTAATTGAAACTTTAGAAAAAATTAATGATAATTTTGATCCACTTTCATTAACAAATATCTTAGAACTTAAATATCTAGAATATTTAGGTGTTTTACCTGTTTTAGATGGATGTGCTATATGTGGTTCTAAAACAAATATAGTTACATTATCAGGTAATAGTGGCGGATATATCTGTAAAAATTGTAGAACAAATGAAAAACAAGTAAATGAAAAAACAATTAAATTAGTTAGAATGTTTTATTATGTTGATATAAAAAAAATTGATAAATTAGAAATAAGAGAAGAAATAAAAAAAGAAATTAATATTTTTTTGGAGAATTATTATGATCGATATACTGGATTATATCTAAAAAGCAAATATTTTTTAAAGGATGTGACTTATGGAAAATTATAAATATATTATTTGTCCTTTTACAGCACTTATAATATGTCAGATTGTTAAATTTTTAGTTGAAACAATTACTACAAAAAAAGTTAATATTTTAAGATTATTTAATGGATCAGGTGGAATGCCTAGTTCACATACAACATTTTCAGTTTCATTAATGATGATTATAGGATATGAATTAGGATTTGATACATCAATATTTGCAATTGCTTTAATATTTACTTGTATTACATCATATGATGCTTTAGGAGTAAGATATGAAAGTGGAAAACAAGCAGAAGCTATTAATGAAATTAGAGAAGAATTATCTAAGGGAAATAGTAAAAAAGCTTTTAAAAAATTAAAAGAACAATTAGGACACAAACCTTTGGAAGTTTTTGTTGGTGGTTTATTAGGTGTGATAGTTGCTTCAATCTTTACTTTAAATTTGTAAAAAATATAAAAAACTATTTTATATTTTTTTTAATTGTGTTAAAAT
>CAZXOH010000025.1:7215-10112 GCA_964642345.1 uncultured Muribaculaceae bacterium
AAATTTGTAAAAAATATAAAAAACTATTTTATATTTTTTTTAATTGTGTTAAAATGAATGTAGGTGATTATATGATTACACTTGAGGATATAAAAGGGACATTAGATAAAAATAGTAAGTTAACTAATGAATTAAGAGATAATTTATATGGTTTGATAGACGTTTTTGTTAGGAGATTTCCAGATGTAAGTTTAGAAAATTTAAATAGAAATCTTGAAACATTACAAATAATTAAATCAAATAAATTTATAAATAAAAAAATATCTAAATATAATCCAGTAACTAATATTCTTGAATTTAATGTAGATAAAATAAATGAAGATTATGATATGAAACATGTTATGATGCATGAATTATTAAATATCATAACTAATAATGGAGAATATTGTGGGTTTAATAAAAATAATAAATTTATTGCTCTTAATGAAGGATATGCTGAAATAATAACAAATTATTTAGTAGGCAATGAAAGTGATAATGAATACTTAAGAGATGAAATTATAACTACTAATATGATATCGCTTATGATTGGAAATGATGTTTTATATGATGCATTTTTTAATAATAATGTAGAAATATTAGTAAAAAGCTTAATTAATGAGGGAGTTGAAGTTTAATGTCACCAATACAAAATGCTAATTATAATTATGAAAATCCAGATATTAAATTACCTGTAGATGAATTGTTAGTTAGTTCTTGTAATTACGGAAAAATGACAGTTGAACAACAAGAACAATATAAATTATGGACTAGTATGAGTAGGGAAAATTCAAGTAATAAATTAGTTCAATTAATAGAACAAGAAATAATAAAAAATGATAGAAATAATATTAAGTAACTATGTAGTTATTTTTTTCTATGATAATAGGTGATGAAAGATGATAATAGGTTCACATGTAGGATTTAATAAAGATACTCAAATAATAGGAAGTATTAAAGAAGCATTGAGCTATGGTGCAAACGCATTTATGTTTTATACTGGAGCACCTCAAAATACTAATAGATCTCCAATAGATGAAGAACTAGTAATGCTCGGAAAAAAAGTTCTAAAAGAAAATAATATTGATATTAATAATGTTGTAATACATGCTCCATATATAATTAATTTAGCTAATCCTAAAAATGAAGAATTTAATATTAATTTTTTAAGACAAGAAATAGATAGAGTAGAAAAATTAGGATTTAATAAGATAGTACTTCATCCTGGAAGTCATGTAGGATTAGGTGTTGAAGAGGGAATAGAAAATATTTCTAAATGTTTAAATATGGTTTTAAGTAAAAATACAAAAGTTAGTATTTTATTAGAAACAATGGCTGGAAAAGGTACAGAAATTGGTAAAACTTTTGAAGAAATTAAAAGTATAATTGATAACACATTTTGTAGTGAAAAAGTAAAAGTATGTATGGATACTTGTCATATGAATGATGCTGGATATGATGTAAATAATTTTGATGAATTATTAAATGCTTTCGATAAAATAATTGGTTTGGATAAATTAGAATGTATTCATATTAATGATAGTAAAAATATAAGAAATTCACACAAAGATAGACATAGTAATATTGGATATGGAACAATAGGCTTTGATAATATGATAAAAATTATATATAATGAAAGAATTAAAAATATACCTAAAATATTAGAAACGCCATATGTTTCATTAAATGGAGAAAGAACTTATCCACCATATAAATTTGAAATAGAAATGATTAAAAATAAAAAATTTAATCAAAATTTGATTGAAGATATAGAAAAATATTATAATAATGACTAATTTTTTAGAAATTTACAAAACTAAAGACAAATAATGTCTTTTTTTGTTTTACTAAAAAAAGTTCTAGTTTTGTCGAATATGAATAAAATTAAAAAATAATGTGCTAAAGTATAGTAGGAAGGTGAACAAATGCTGAATACTATTCTTGAATATCGCAAAGGTATACTTTTTGTTAGATTAGATGGACAATTAGTAAATAGTAATATTAAATTCGTTAGTAGTACATTAATTCCAATTATAGAAAGAGATAATCTAGAAAATATAGTTTTAAATATGGAAAATATAAAAAAAATAGATTTAAAGGGAATTCATTTCATATTTTATTTATATGAAATGTGTAAAAAAAATAAAGGAATTTTAATGTTATCTAATATAAAAGAAGAAATAAAATTAAAATTAAGAAAAAATAAAGTTTTTAAATATGCCAAAGAAATAAACAATGAATTAGAAGCATTTAAAATAGGAGAACTAATATGACAAATGAACAAATAAATGAGTATTCATCATATATATATAGTATTATGAAAAAGTTTAAAAATTATAAAAATAAAGAGGATTTATTTCAAGCAGGTTGTATTGGTTTAATTAATGCTTATAATAGATTTAATCCTAATATGGGTGCAAAATTTACTACATATGCATATTTAGATATATTAGGTGAAATGTATAAAGTTGTATCACAAGATAGAGTAGTAAAAATTGGTACAAAAATGAATAAATTAAATTTGAAAATTGAAAAAGCTAATATATTATTAAGTCAAAAATTATATAGATATCCAACAATAAAAGAATTATCGGATTATTTAGAAATAGAAGAAGAAATAATTGAAAATTGCATAAAACTAAATAGTCCTGTTATAAATTTAGATGAAACAATAAATAATGAAGGAAAAGAATTAATTTATTATGATACTATTTCTAATAGTGATATTGATATGGATACTTTAGTAGCATTAAAACAAGAATTAAATAATTTAAATGAAAATGAAAGGTTTTTATTAGAAAAGAGTTTAATAGAAAATTATACGCAATCAGAGTTAGCTACTATGCTTCATACAAATCAGGTTCAAGTATCAAGAAAAATAAGTAAAATAAAAGAAAAAATCAAATCAAAAATAGTTT
>CAZXOH010000026.1:0-10084 GCA_964642345.1 uncultured Muribaculaceae bacterium
TAATTATATGAAATTTTAAATTAAAATGTACAAAAAAAATAAAATATGATACAATAACTATGTAATAAGAATAAAAAATATGTAAAAAAAACACAATTTGTGGTAAAATTATAATAACGAGGTGGTTCTAGTGGATACAATTACAATATCAATTATATTTTTGACGATTTTGGCATTTATAATTATTGTTACAGTATTAATATTATTGCAAAAGAAAAAAACATCTAAAATAAAAAAGCAATTATCAAATCTTGAAATAGAAAAAAATAAAATTGATAGCACACCTATTATTCCAGAACTTACTAAAGTAGAATCATTAGTAAAAAATGAAAAATTAGAAACAATGTATAATAAATGGAAAGATAGATTAGATGTAATAAGGACTAATCAAATCCCTAAAATAACTGATATGTTGTTAGATGCTAACTATTCATTATCACAACAAGATTATAAAGATACAATCTATAAAATTGCAAAACTAGAGATGGAAATATATAAAGTAAGAACCAATAGTGAATTTTTACTTAATGAAATAAAAGAAATAACAACAAGTGAAGAAAGAAATAGAGCAATAATTACTAATTTAAAAGGGAAATATCGTGATTTATATAATAAATATAAAGAAACAAAATCTGAGTTTGGTGAATATAGTGAACCTGTTGATTTACAATTTGAAAATATTGCTACAAGATTTGAAAGTTTTGAAACATTAATGGAAAATAATGAATATACTGAAGTTCCTAATGTTGTAAAATCAATTGATGATATGCTAAAGCATATGGAAATAGTTCTTGAAGAATTGCCAAATATTTATTTGATGATAGATTCTGTATTACCTAAAAAAATATCTGAAATAAAAAAAGAATATAATGAAATGACAAAAGAAGGTTATCCTTTAGATTATTTAAATATTGAATATAATATAGATGAAGCAAACAAAAAAATTGATGATATTAAAGATAGAGCAAATGTTTTGAATTTAGAAGATAGTCTGTTTGAATTAAAAGTATTATCAGATTATTTTGATTCAGTATTTACAGATTTTGAAAAAGAAAAAGTTGATAAAAAAACATATGAAGAAACAAGTATTATATTTGAAAAAAAACTTAAGAAAAATAATCATTTGATGACAGAATTATTTAATCAATTAGATGAAATAAAAGCAGTTTATAATTTGAAACCAGAAGAAATAAGCATATTAGAACAAGTAAAAACAGATGTTGAAAATTTAAATAATGATTATAAAGTATTGAATGATCATACAGGGAATAATACATTTGCTTATTCTAAATTAACTAAAGAAATAGAAAATTTATCACTTAAATTAGCAAATTCTGAAGAAAGAGTAGATATGGTTTTAAATTCTATTGGTAGTATGAAAGATGACGAAGTAAGAGCTAGGCAACAACTTGAAGAAATTAAAATTATTCTTCATGATTCAAAAAATAAAATTAGAGAATATAATTTACCGGTTGTTCCTAAAAATTACTTTGTTGAATTAAGTGAAGCTCAAACCGCTATAAAAGAAATAATTAAAGAATTAGATAAAAAACCAATAACAATAGATGTATTAAATACAAGAGTTGATACAGCACGTGATTTAGTTCTTAAATTATTTAAAACAACAAAAGAAATGATGAGAACTGCTATGTTTGCTGAAATGGCTATAGTATATGGAAATAGATATAGAAGTAGTGAAGAAGAATTAAATAAATACTTAAGTTATTCTGAAAAATTATTTTATAATGGTGAATATCAAAAATCATTAGAAATAACAATTAATTCATTAAATAAAGTAGAACCAGGAATTTATGATAAACTATTAAGTTTGTATTCAAAGGAAAATTAAGGAGGAAATATGGATAACAATTTAGAAAACGGATATACAGAAGAATTAGATTTTTCAAAAATTAATGATGAAAATGGAAAACAAGAAGTGAAACCAGTACCAACAGAACCAATATATGAAGAAGCACCTGTTGAAACTTATGACGATATAGTAAATAATCGAAAAATTGAAGATAAAAAAATAGAAACAGAAATTAATGAAAATCCAAGCGCTAAAATTACATTAAATAAAGAAGAAGAGGAACCAGAACAAATGGATCCTAAAGATATTAAGATTGATTTAAAAGGAAATAAATCATTAATGAGAGTATTATTGATAGGATTATTCTTATTAATAATAATTATCTTAATACCACTTATAGCATTATAAATAGGCATTGCCTATTTTTTGTATGATGTTATAAATAAAATTATTGAGGAATTGATATTTAAATGAAAAAAACTTACCATTAGGCAAGTTACCTCAAAACTTATATTAAATTTGCTCTAGATAGTTCGATTATTAAATCCATATTATCATCATTAGCCATAATGTTTTTATGGAATTTTTTACATTTTTTGCACTTATATATAATTTTATATGTATTTTTAAATTTTTCAATTCCTATTGGTTCTAATAAACCATGACAATCATTTGATCTATCACCAGGATTAATATCTACATGTTTAGAATATAGACAATTTGGACAGTGATCTCTTGCAGTATAATTCGATTTAGAAACATTTTCACCACAATTTTCACAAATAAAATTTTCATCCATCATATTAAATTTTTTCATTTTATTCACCAAATAAATTATAACATGTAATTAAAATAAAATGAATATGTAAAAAGAATAAAAAGTATGCTATAATTATTAAGGATGTGAAACATATGGAGTATAAAATAATGATTAATGAATTTGAAGGTCCAATGGATTTATTACTTCATTTGATAAAAAAATCAGACATAAATATTTGTGATATAAGTATTGAAGAAATAACAAAGCAATATTTGGATTATATAAACGAGATGGAAAGATTAGATTTAGATATTGCTAGCGAATATTTAATTATGGCTGCTGAACTTATTGAAATTAAATCATCTATATTATTACCAAAACCAGAAATAGAAGAAGATGAATATGAAGAAGATCCAAGAGAAAAATTAATTAAAAAGTTAATTGAATATAAACAATATAAAGAAAAATTACCTGATTTTAAACAATTAGAAATAGATAGAAAACAAATGTATAGTAAAGAACCAAGTGATTTAAGTCACTTTAAAATACCTGATGAAAATATTGACTTAGGGAATATTGGTATTGAAGATTTAATGAATGCATTTAATAAATTTTTAGAAAGAAAAAAATTAGAACAACCTTTAAATACAAAGATTACAAAAAAAGAATATTCTGTGGGTGAAAGATGTACTGAAATAAAAAATATTTTAAAGAAAAAGAAAAAAATAGAATTTGAAGAATTATTTGAAGAAATTAACAAAGATTATATTGTTGTAACATTTTTATCAATTTTAACACTTGCAAAAAAACAAGAATTAAAAATAACACAAGATAATAATTTTAGTAAAATAATTCTTTCATTAAGAGGTGAAGAATGATAGCTGTTTTGGAAGGATTACTATTTATATCTGGCGATGAAGGAATAGAATTAGAAACTATAAAAAATATTCTTGAAATAACAGATGAAGAATTAACAAAATTGATTAATAATCTTATAGATAATTATAGTAGTAATGAAAGAGGATTAAATGTAGAGTTATTTGGAAAAAAAATTAAATTAACAACTAAACCTGAACATAAAAAATACTATGAAAAATTAGTTACTGAAGAAGCAAATTCATTATTAAGTAATGCTGCTTTAGAAACTTTAGCTATTATCGCATATAATGGGCCTGTTACAAGAATAGAAATTGATGAAATAAGAGGAATTAATAGTAGTCATTTAATAAGAAAATTATTACTTAAAAATTTAATAAAAGATGTTGGAAGATCTGATAAACCAGGTCGTCCAATATTATATAATGTTACAGAAGATTTTTTGGATTATTTTGGGTTAAATAGTATTGAAGATTTACCAGAAATTGAAAAAATTGAAATAGATGATACTGAAGAAGATTTATTTGAATCTAAATATAAGGAATTGAATTAATTATAGTTGTGTGCTATAATCTTCATATACCGGTCTGGCGGAATGGTAGACGCGATGGACTCAAAATCCATTGGTAGCAATATCGTGAGGGTTCAAGTCCCTTGGCCGGTACCATTTATAATTTTGATTTAATAAAAAATATATGTATTCATTTTACCAAAATGAATTTTTTTTTAAACTTAAATTTGTTGATTAAAAAAAATAATTAATGTATAATTTTAGCAGGTGATTTTATGAATAAATTGATAATGATTAAATATGGAGAATTAACAACAAAAAAAGCAAATAGAAAATTATTCATTCAAATGTTAGATAATAATATAAAAAAAATTCTAAAAGATTTTGATATAAAAATAAAAAAAGATCGAGTAAGAATGTATATTGAATGTTCTAGTGATAATCTAAATCAAGTCGTAAATAAATTAAAAAAAGTATTTGGAATTCATGGTATAGTAATAGCGCATAAAGTAAATAATAATACTGATGAAATTAAATCAAAAGTATTAGAATTGATTAAAAATGAATCTAATAAAACATTTAAAGTAATTACAAAAAGAGCTGATAAAAATTTTGAAATATGTAGTATGGATTTTAATAATATAATAGGTGGATTTGTTTTAAAAAATACGAATTTAAAAGTAGATGTTCATAATCCAGATATTAATATTCATATTGAAATTAGAATGGAAGGAACATTTATTTACTTGGATGAAATTAAAGGAATTGGTGGTTATCCTGTAGGCGTTCAAGGCAAAGGTTTATTAATGTTAAGTGGTGGAATAGATTCACCAGTTGCTGGATACTTATCATTAAAAAGAGGTGTTGATTTAGAATGCTTATATTTTGAATCTCCACCACATACTAGTATTGAAGCAAAGAATAAGGTAATTGAATTAGCTCGAATAATTAATGAATATTCAGGTAATATAAAAGTAAATGTTGTTCCATTTACGAAATTACAAGAAGCAATATATAAAAATGTACCTGATAACTATATTATTACCATAATGCGAAGAATGATGTATCGTATAGCCCATAAGTTATGTATAAAAAATAATTTAAAAATAATAATAAATGGAGAATCGATTGGACAAGTTGCTTCACAAACATTATCAAGTATGATAGTTATAAATAATGTAACTAATTTACCAGTTATTAGACCAGTTGCATGTATGGATAAATTGGAAATAATTGATATAGCTAATAAAATAAATACATATGAAACAAGTATTTTACCATATGAAGATTGTTGTACAATATTTTTACCAAAACATCCTGTAATTAATCCAACATTAGATAAATGTTTGTTATATGAAACAAACTTTGATTATGAAACTTTAATTGATGAATGTATTAATAATATAGAAGTAATAACAGAATTAGATAAAAAAAATTATAGTGAATTATTATAAATTTTAAAAAAATGTATTTATTTGTCAAAACTGTACATCATATAAATGTACAGGAGGTGAATACAATGAATAACAAATACAATAAAATGGTTGCACCTGGTGCTAAACAAGCTATTGATAAAATGAAATATGAAATAGCTAGTGAATTAGGTGTTACAATGGGTCCAGATGCTACAAGTAGAGCTAATGGTTCAGTAGGTGGAGAAATCACAAAAAGATTAGTTCGTATGGCTGAACAACAATTAAGTGGTTCTAACTACCAATCAAAATAATTAAAAATGGGCAGAAAATTCTGTCTTTTTTTAAATTATAAATTTGGATTTCCAGCACTTATAATAGTGTATTTACCACTACTAATAACAACATATAGAACAATAATTGCACCAATAGTAGATAAGGAACTAGCAGTTAACTGAAGATTTGAAAATTTTAGGTTTTTTTTCTTTGATTTTGCTATTTCTCTATTTTGATAATTAATATATAAATATGATAGAGTAAGAACTAAAACAATAGTTCTATTAGTAATACCTATTTTTTCGGCAAGTTCATCATTATAGATATGTTTATTATCTAAATTAAGAATATCATTATATGTAAGAGAAAGAGAAATAAATAATGTAAATAAATATATAATAGTAGTTATCATTTGTTGCTCTAATAATTTTTTTTCTTTATTATTCATATAATTTTTTTAAATTATTAATTTTATTTAATTCACTTATAGTAACACAATTATAACCATTTTCTTTTAAAAGCGGAACTATTTTTTTGACAGCATCATAGGTTCTCTTATAAATATCATGCATTAAAATAATATTACCTGATTTTAAATTTTTAGTAGCTTTTGCAACAATTTTGTCTATACTTTTATATTTCCAATCTAAAGTATCAACATTCCATAAAACAATATTTAAATTTGTACTATTACTTAAAGTTGAATTAATAGAACCATAAGTAGGTCTAAGTAAAGTAGGAATATAACCAGTATATTCATAAATAAGATTTTGTGTTTTATTTATTTGATCAATTATTTCATCCTTTTTTAATTTTATTAACCATTTATGATTATATGAATGATTTCCAATTTCATTACCATAACTAATACTTTTATTTAAAACATCTTGATAATTTTTAACCTTATTTCCTAAAATAAAGAATGTAGCTTTACAATCATTTTGATATAAATATTCAATTAATTTATCTGTATATTTGCTTGGTCCATCATCAAAGGTAAGTGCTATTACTTTATCATTATAGTTAATATTGTTGTCAGGTAAAATTATTTCGTTTATAACTTTTTTTTCTTTTTCGAAAAAAATATTTAAATCTGATAATGGAATATTGATAGTTTCATAATTATTGTCATAATTAAAATATATATATAAGTTGGTATTATCAAAGCTAAATTCATAGTTATCTGATATTTCAATATTTAAATTTGTATTTTTGATTTTATTAATTAATATTTTATTTAACTTATTTATATCAATTAAATTTTTAATATTACTTATTTTATTATTGTAAAAATATGTTTTAACATAATTTTTTTTTACATTTTCTCCATTAACATATATGAATAAAGAAACAGAAATAAGACTATCAATTTTATAATATAAGTAATCAATATTTAGTTCACCATTTATATATTGATAATTATTATATATATTTTTTATATCATTTTTAATATTTATATCCAATTCTGTTCCTGTTACAGGATAATTAATATTAACTAAAAAATTATCATTTTCTATTATAATTGTGTCAATATAGTCATTTTTATTAGAACAACTTGTAATAAAAAGCAAAAAAACAATAATTAATATTTTTTTCACATAATCACCTACTTAATTATATGAAAAATATTTTTATATAATTAAAATTTGAAAGTTATATTTACATTTAGAATTTAGAAATTAGTAGTTTTTATTTAAAAAGTATTGATTTTAATATTTAAAAATGGTATTCTTGAAATGTAAGCAAGATATATGCTTAGACAATAATTATAGGAGGTTATTTATGCAAGAATTAGTAAATTATATTGCTGAAGAAACAGGATTAACAAAAGCAGATGCTAAAAGAGCTATGGAAGCTATGATGGAAGGTGTAGTAAAAGGATTAAAAGATAATGGTAAAGTTACTTTAACTGGATTCGTTACTTTTACTGCTAAACATAAAGAAGCTACAACTGCTCGTAATCCAAGAACTGGCGCTAGTGTTCCAGTTGCTGCAAGAACTGCTGTTACAATTAAAGCAGGATCTAAATTAAAAGATGCATTAAACTAAGAGATTAATTAATCTCTTTTTTTTTAAATTTTTCTTTCATTAATTTACATCTTAAAATTTAAATGATATAATTTTATGGGTGGTTACTATATGGAAAAATATGTATATGATTTTACAAAAACATTAACAAAAAAAGAATTAATTGAAGAATTAAAAAATATTAATTATATCAATCCTAAAAAAGAAGAAATATTGAAAACATATAATGTTGATATGGATAATATTGATATTGATGATATTGAGACAACAATAAAAGTTAATAATTTTGGAAAAAATATTAAACTTGCTTTTAATTTATTTGATTTTACTATACTTGATACTAATGATGTTGGTGATGAAATAGAAAAGAAAAAAAGTAGACTTTTAAATTTACTTAAATTTAATGGTATTAACTTAGAAACTTGTGATATTTATGAATTAGGTAAAGTAATAAATGCAATTAAGGAAAATAACAAAATACTTACTAAATTAGATAAATCATATGTAGATTTTAAGTTAATTGATGAAGTTTTGAAAGAATTAAATATTACTACATCGAAAAATGTTATTAATGATGTACTCTTATTAATTAATAGTACAACTTATCAACAAGCAATCTATTTACCAGTTATAAGAAGTAAATATTATGATGAATTTGATAATATTTTTTATAAAATTAAAGTTGATATTCCTGAAAACAATCATACAAATTTAAGAAAATTTAGTGGCGAAATATATGAAAGTTTAAATTTTTCTTCTGATGAAGAAGCATATAAATATGAAAAAGAACAACAAATAACAGAAGAATTAGATTCAGAAATAAAAACATATATTCATTTTAAAGGTGAAGAAGAAAATGATAATTGGCATAAAGAAATGCATATATTAAAACAAAGAAATAGTATTGTTGTTAAATATGGTGATAACTATACATTTACAAATGAAAACAATAAAAGTATTACATCGAATGAGCTTAATAAGATAATGGAATTTTTAAAAAATAAAACTCCTAATAATGAATTTTTAAAATATGTTTTGAAAGAATTAAAATCATTAAAGAAAACTCTAGGGCAAAAGTCATATATTAGAAAAGATGAACCAATTGATATTGAATCATTAAAAAAAATATCATCAATAATTGCTGATGATGACTATGGTGAAGATAGAAATATATATTTTAAAAGTAAAATAGTTAGTTCAGAACCTTTAAATTTTACAAATGATAAAATAAAATCTTTAAAAAAAAAACCAAATATGATATAATCAGTTTATCATAGGTGGTGGATTTATGGATTTAATAATAATTTTAGTTTTAATAGTTCTTATTTTAATATTTTTTAGAAATTTTAAAAGTTTTATATATGGTTTAGCAATAATCGAAATATTTTTTAGAATACTAACTTTTATAAAATATAATATTGGAATACCTGAAATATCAAGTTTAATTGGTAAATACATTCCAGAATCAATTATCAACGTTTTAGCAAATTATTCAAGTGGTTTATTTTATACCATACTTATTTGGGCATTTGTTGTTTGTATGATATGTTTTTGGATATATTTAATTAAATATTTCTTTGGAAGAAAGTAGGTAAAATATGAAAAAGCAAGGATTTACTTTAGCTGAATTAATTGGTGTAATTGTTATTTTAGCTTTAATATGTTTGGTTTCTGTTCCAGCAATTGCAAGTGTTTTAAAGACTAATAAAAAAAGTTTATGTGAAACACAATTAGATAATGTTTTAGAAGCTGCTAGAAATTATGCTTCTGAAAATTTATTAGCAATGCCTGCAAAAGATGGAGAATTAAAAATAATTACAATTCAAGATTTAATTGATAATGGTTTCATTGATGAGAACATTGAAAATCCTGTAACAAAAGAAAATTTCGATACTGAAATTGAAATAACAATTAAAAAAGTAGGAAAAAAATTAGAATTTTCATTTGGAACAGATGATGAAGAAAATGCGGCTGTTTATAATTTATGTATAGAGGAAGAAGAATAAGCAATGTTTTAAAACATTGTTTTTTTGTATATTTTAATTTGTAAAGTGTAAAAAAATCAAAACTTGAACAACAACAATGCTTCTAATACTGACAACGGTGTTCGCCCAGATTCCTTTTATAACTGTGTTTTATCATACTAAGGTTGGTAAATAGAAGAATTAGGAAACAAGTTTTATTCCACTTGATTTATTCTAGAAATACTATATCGTAGATGTTTATTTGATTAGTAAGTTATACTGAAAGTATAAATAAATTGTAAGCTACGAGCAGTAATTAAGAGTAAATAATTCAAATTAGTTTAAATTAGATAAAATACATAAAAATAATTTTATCTAATTTTTTTCTTCTCAAAAATAGCAATTTTTTTATCACGACAAAAAGAACCCGTAAAGGTAAGAAAAAAA
>CAZXOH010000027.1:0-10039 GCA_964642345.1 uncultured Muribaculaceae bacterium
TTTTTTTCTTACCTTTACGGGTTCTTTTTGTCGTGATAAAAAAATTGCTATTTTTTAGAAGAAAAAAATTAGATAAAATTATTTTTATGTATTTTATCTAATTTTGAATAATTAAAATTATTTACTCTTATTTATTGCAATTATGTTAATGTTTAATTGTTTTCATATATACATTTGAATTATGCATTTCATTTTCTTCAGTTAAATTATAATCAATAAAATATGAGTTTTCATCAGCAATCTTAATTGAAGATATATTGTCATATTTAATCATTAAAATAATTTTTTCAAAATCATAATTATCTATTATATATTTTTCTATTATTCCATAAAAATAATTACCAATTCCTATTTTTTGATATTTCTTAACTAACTCATAATCTAATAAAACAGTTTTTAAATTATATATACTTAATCTAAAATATCCAATTACCTTATTATTTATAGAAACAATATATGAATTTTGATCAAAAGATAATTCACAATCACTAAAATCATAATTCTTATCTTTGTAAATTTTTATAGAACACATAAAATACCTCTACTTTATATTTTTAAGTTCCCTTTTTATCTCCCTTATAGAATCTTTTTTCTTTTCAGACTCTCTTTTATCATAATTTTTTTTACCTTTAGCAAGACCAATTAATATTTTAGCACAATTACCTTTAAAATACAATTTAAGAGGAATTAAAGTATTGCCATTTTTCTCAATCATATCTCTTAATTTAAATATTTCTTTTTTATGCATTAACAATTTTCTTGTTCTTGTTTCATTATGATTAAAAATATTTCCTTCTTTATATTGACTAATATGCATATTAAGTAAAAATAATTCATTATTTCTAATAATAGCATAACTATCTTTTAAATTAGCTTTACCTAATCTTATTGATTTAATTTCTGTTCCAGTTAAAACAATTCCAGCTTCATATGTTTCTAAAATTTCATAATCATAATTAGCTTTTCTATTTTTAATTTCTATCAATTAAATCACCTTTTCATATAAATTTTTTGATTTTCTGCATTATTAATAACAAAATCTATTTCTCCAACTTCTTTTCTTGCATCCTTTACAATTACTTCTAATTCATCACCTAAATGATATCCTCTTTTATTTTTTCTACCAATTAAACTTAAAGTCACATCATCAAAAATATAATGATCATCATTTAAATCGTCTAATTTAATCATTCCTTCAATTAAATTATGAAGTGAAACATACATTCCTCTACTAGTAATTGAACTAACCATTCCATTAAATATTTCACCAATATGGTCTTCCATATATTCAGCCTTTTTCATATCATCTACATCACGTTCGCAATCAACTGAATCTCTTTCTTTTTTAGAAGAATGATCAGCAATTATTGGTAATTTGGCTTCTTCAGCTTCAATTGTATCATTATCCATATGTGAATCAAATAAATATTTATGTAATAATCTATGAACTGTTGTATCTGGGAATCTTCTAATCGGAGACGTAAAATGTGTATAACAATTACTACCTAAACCAAAATGACCTATATTATTAGTATCATATACAGCTTTTTGCATACATCTTAATAATAAAGCTGAAAATATATGAAATTCTTTTTTATCTTTTAATTGTTCCAATATTTTTTGCATAGTAGTTGGGTGAATTTCTGAAAATTTACCTTTTAATTTATAACCACAAGCAGAAACATAACTAATAAATTCGTTTATTTTTTCTTCATTTGGTTCTCCATGAACACGATAAATAAATGGCAAAAATTCATAATCTCTAATATGCTCAGCAACTGTTTCATTAGCAGCAATCATAAAATCTTCAATTAACTTTTCTCCAGTTCCTCTGTCTCTTAGTTTAACATCAATTGCTTTTCCTGTTTCATCAACAATTATTTTTGATTCATCTATATCAAAATCTATATATCCTCTAGAAACTTTCATTTTTCTTAAAATATCTGCTAAAGCTTTCATTTCTTTTAATTTATCAGCAAATTCTTCATATCCTTCTGGAATAATATTTTCTTCTAATATTTTATTAACATTCTTATAAGTCATTTGTTTTCTACTTCTTATAACACTAGGAAAAATATCATGACTTACAGTTTTACCATTATTATTTATTTCCATAATACAAGAAATTGCTAAACGATCAACATTAGGATTCAAAGAACAAATTCCATTTGACAATTTATGTGGTAACATTGGTATAACACGATCTGCTAAATAAACACTAGTACCTCTTTCCATAGCACTATCATATAAAGCAGTTCCTTCTTTTACGTAATAACTAACATCTGCTATATGAACACCTAATAAATAATTTCCATTTTCTAATTTTTTTAAACTTATAGCATCATCGATATCTTTTGTATCATCACCATCAATTGTAAAAATCATTTCATTTCTTAAATCATGTTCTTTTCTTTGTAATATTTCTTCATTACTAACTTCATTAGGAATATTATTCAATTCTTCTAATACTTCATCATTAAATTCAACTTCAATTCCATATTTGTATACTATAGATAATATATCAACACCTGGATCATTTTTATGACCAATAACAACTAAAACTTCACTATTAAAAGTATTATCATTTAATCTATTTGTTAGTTTAACTAAAACTTTATGTCCTGGCATAGCATTCATTGCTTTATTTTTATCAAGAACAATTCTTAATTTAATTTTAGAATCATCTGGAACAACTATATATTTACCATTTTCTTCTATTATTTCACCAACTAATGTTTTTAAATCTCTTTTTAATACTTTGATAATTTTTCCATCTGGTTTTTCTTCAATTTTATTTACTTTAACAATTACGGTATCACCATGAATTGCTCCATTTAAATTACTATTATGAACATAAACATCTTTTAAAGGATCTTTATCATCTATTATTTTTACAAATGAATAATCTCCTTTAGTTGATAAAACAATACCTTTTCTTTCTAATAAATCTGTATGTTTTTCATATTTGTTTTTATTAGTTCTTCTAAGTAATAAATTATCTTCCATATCATTTAACAATTTCATTAAATTTTTTAAGTCTTCGACAGTAGATAGATTTAATAGGTCAAATATTTCATCAACTGTTAAAGCCTTATTATCTTTTTTAAATAATTCTAAAATTTGTTCTTGCATATTAACACCTCTATACCATTATAAAATATTTTTAAAAAAAAATATAGTATTAAGGCAGATAAATACTATATTTTTTTGCAATTTGAAAAAATGTATTTTTGTTTACTAAGTCATAAGCATTGATTGAAATGTCTGCTAAACGATCATCATATATTTTATTAAATTTTATAATTAATTCTTTTGAATTTTCATACATATATATATGTTTATTATCTATTAAATTTTCATATGATATATTTTTTGATAAAAATTTTTTCTTTAATATTAGTATTGCATATAAATATTTGATATCAAATAAAATATTGCTTTCATTTATTACAATATCACTTATTTTAAGTAAATCACAATAAATATTAAAATTAACATATTTAATTTTATATATATTATTAGGCAAATTTAAATACAAATTTTTTTCTTTTTTAGTCATATTATAATATGGTTTAAAGCCTAAATATATAAAATTTATTTTTGGATATTTTTGCGCTACTAAATTAATATTATTTAATCCTTCATAATTAAAATCAATATATAATATATTTTTCCTTCTTTTTTTTATTTTATAAATTTCATATATATATTTAGTACTACTAATATTAATTACTGGTAATTCTTCATTAATTGTAATTATTTCAGTATTTATTTTTGTTTCTAGTATTTTTTTTATTGGTTTAATACTTACTATTATTTTATAAAAATTATTAAGATTGTTTATTAACCTATTTTTAAATTCTCTATTTTGTTTATTATTTTTAGTAAATACTTTATATATTTTTTCTTCAAATAAATATGTTATTAATATTACTTTTTTATTTTTGGATATTTCAATACTTTTTTTATTTATATCAGCTATTAAAACATAATCATAATTTCCATTAATATCTAATGTATATTCTTTATTTATATAATCTAAATAACTTAAAATTTTAGTTAATAATTCTTTATTTTCTATATATATAAACATAGTATCACCTAATTATAATTTTAACTAAATTAATATTTTTATACAAAAAAATGTAGATTATTCTACACTATATTTTGCTTTTGTAACTTTTGATAAATCAACAGTAACACTTACATCAATATCCTTAGATTCACCTGCTTTTATTGTTCCTAATTCTATTTTTATTATATAAACCAAGTTATCATCTTTATCATACATGTCGCATGTTATATAATCATAAGATAAATCTTCTTCAGTATTATTTTCTATAGTATAATAAACTTCACTAATTCCATCTTCATATATTGCAACAAAATCAACTATATCTAATTTTCCAGCTTTTGAATCAGCTACAGAAGTTTGTGAATTATCTACTTGATTATCTTTTGTTTCTTCATTTTTACTACATCCACATCCAGTTATTAAGATTAAGCTTAATATGATTAATAATATTTTTTTCATTTATACACTCCTTTACTATATATAGAATATCATATAATTACTTTTTTTACAAGAATTTTCTATGGCAAATATTTTGTGTATGACAAATATTTTGTGTTTTAACTATCTATATAATTTTAACAATTGAATATTAAATAAATTTACCAACGAAATATTTTTTCTTTCCTCTTCTAATAATAATTATTTCATTACCAATGGCATTATTTTTAGAAATAAGCATATTTTCATCTAAACATTTATCACCATTTATAGTAATAGAACCTGCACTTATAAATTCTCTTGCTTCTCTTTTACTAGAAGCAATTCCATTATTTATTAATAAATCAATTAAAGGAAGTTCTTCACTTATTTCAAAATTAGGAACATCTTTAAATCCATCTTTAATTTCTTCAACGCTTAAATTTTTAACATTACCACTAAATAATGATTCACTAATTTTAACTGCTTTATTAAATTCTTCTTCACCATGTAAAAAAGTTATTACTTCGCGGGCTAATATTTTTTGAGCATATCTTATTTCTGGTTGTTTCTTATGTTCTATTTCAATATTTTCTATTTCTTCTTTTGTTAAAAATGTTAATTTTTTTAAGTAATCAATGACACATAAGTCACTTGAATTAATTAAGTATTGATATAATTCATAAGAAGATGTTTTGTTTTTATCTAACCATAAAGCATTACCTTCAGTTTTACCAAATTTTACCCCATTAGCGTCTAATACTAAAGGCATAGTCATTCCATATAATTCAGTATCAAGTTTTTTTCGCGCTAATTCAATTCCAGTTGTAATATTTCCCCATTGATCAGATCCTGCTACTTCTAATGTTACTCCTTTTGTTTCAAATAAATGAACAAAATCTAATCCTTGAAGTATTGTATATGCAAATTCACAGAATGTTATTCCTGATTCTAATCTTCTGCTTATAATATCTTTATCTAACATATAATTTACATTTATATATTTTCCATAATCTCTTAGAAAATCAATTGTGTTGATGTTTTTAATCCAATCATAGTTATTTACAACTTCAAAGCCAAATATTTCTTTAGCTTGTTTTGTTAATCCTAAAACATTTTTTTCTACTGCTTCTTTTGTAATCATTTGTCTTTCTTTTGATGGTTTTGGATCTCCTATTAATCCAGTAGCACCTCCAATTAATAAAATTGGTTTATGTCCATATTTAGCTAGACGAGTTGCTATTAAAAAACTTGAAAAATGTCCTATATGCATTGAGTCAGCTGTTGGATCTGTTCCAATATAAAAAGTTAATTTTTCATTATTTAATTTATTTTCTAATTCTGGACTACTTATATCTTTAATTAATCCTCTCCATTTTAAGTCTTCAAATAAGTTCATATTATTCCTCCTCACAATGTTCACAGCATTTGCAACCATTCATTATTTCTATGCCATTACTAGTGCCTATTCTAGTAACTCCCAAATTAATAAATTTTTCTGCATCTTCTAAGGTTTTAATTCCACCACTTGCTTTTATTTCTAATAAATCATTTTTATTTTCATTTATAATTTTTATATCTTCTTCGGTAGCACCTCTAGTACCAAAGCCTGTAGAAGTTTTTATAAAGTTAACAAATGTTTCATTACATATTTCTGTCATTTTTTTTATTTCTTCTTTTGTTAAATAACAAGTTTCAATTATTATTTTTAATGTTTTACCATCGATAGCGTCTCTTATATTTTCTATTTCTTTTTTTACATAATCATAATCTTTGTTTTTTAAAGCTCCAATATTAATAACCATATCTATTTCGTCAGCACCATTATTGATAGCGTCTATTGCTTCAAATTCTTTTGTGTTTATTGTGTTTGCACCTAAAGGAAATCCTATTACCGTACAAACATTTACGGTACTATTTTTTAAGTATGATGCCGCAATTTCTACATAACAAGGATTAACACATACTGTATTAAAATGATATTTAATTGCTTCATCACATAATTTTTTTATATCATCTATTGTTGCAATTGCTTTTAAATTTGTATAATCAATATAACTATTTAATTCCATAAAATCCTCCTAAAAAAAATTATCTATATATAAGGACGAATTACTCGTGGTACCACCTTATTTTATAGATAATTCTATACACTCTAATCTTTAACGCAGATATACGTTTTAACTCCAAATATGTATTTCTTTATTTAAATTTGATTGATTTTCATCTACCATCAATTTTCTAATTACCATTTAAATAAATACTTAGTATTTTTCTTAATTAATTAGCTTTATTATACTATTTTTTCTTTATAAGGTCTAGTTCTTTTCTCAAAATTTTTTCAAATTCTTTTGATTCTTGTTTATTTGAATCTTCTTTTCTTTGTTGTTTTAAATCAATTTTTATTGATTTTGATATTGAATCAATTTTTCTAATTTTGTTCATTTTCGTGAATATTTTCAATAATGTTTTCTATTTTTTTTCCATATTCAATTGATTCATCATAAACAAATTCGAGTTCAGGAATGTGCCTTATTTCAATTCTTTCTGCTAATTCTTTTCTTATAAATCCTGAAGCATTTTTTAGTGCTTCTAATGTTGACTCTTTTTTACTATCATCTAATACTGTAAAATATATTTTAGCAAAACTCAAATCATTTGTTGTCTTACAATCTGTTATTGTAACAAATTTGATGTCTTCATCTTTTACTTCAGTCATTAATATATAACTAATTTCTCTAATTATACTATGATTTATTCTATCTATTTTAATGCTCATTTTAATCACCTATATATATTATATACCAAAATAATATATTATTCAAATTTGTGGTGTCAGAACTATACGAAAACCGACCCAACTTTTTGTTTCTCCTGTATTAACAGCAAAAGCAAATTGTCCAGTAAGTAAACCAAGACAGAAATTTTGTTCAGCTTTTTTGTAATTTTATACAACTTTTTGCAAATTAAAATATTAAAAAATAACAAATCAATGTTATTTTTCTAAATAATCACTGCCTTTAAAAGGATCAGTAAATAATAAATCACGATAATTTTGTTGCCTTAACACTTCATAAACCATTATAGCAACTGTATTTGATAAATTTAATGCTCTTATATTATCATTCATAGGTATTCTCATACAATGTTCTAAATCTTTATTTAAAATTTCTTTGGGTATACCTGTACTTTCTTTACCAAAAATCAAATAAATATTTTCATCTTGATTACTATAATCAAATGAAGTATGTGGCTTTTTTCCATATCTTGTTAAGTAATAATAAGTACCTTTATTTTGAGATTTAAAATCATCAAAATTTTTATAAACTTTATAATCACAATGTTCAATGTAATTAACGCCACTTCTTTTTATACTCTTTTCATCTAATCTAAATCCTAATGGTTCTATTAGATGTAATTTGATACCTGTTCCAGCACAAGTACGCATTATATTTCCTGTATTACCAGGTATTTCTGGTTCAAATAAAACTACATTAATCATTATAATAAAGTCCCATAAAGTTAATTATTTGTAATGGTGTAGTATCATCTTTTATATAAAATGTATTAATGATTTTTCCACTTTTAATTATAAGAACATTAGGTATTTTATCATCAATCAAACTAGAATATTTTTTCAAAACATTTACAAAATCTACATTTATTTTATTTAAATCTATATAAATAATATCTTGAATATAATCTCTTTCAATTATATATTTTTTTAACTCTAATGTTAATGTTTCATCAAATGAGTTATTAATGTATACAATTGAATCGGGATTTTCAATTATAAAATTTTCAAAGTCTTTAGCATAAATTTCTTTTAAAAATGACATTGTATCTTCATTTTCATAATCTTTTTTATTTCTATACATATTAGCTATATATATTACAATAATTCCAGACAAAATTATTATTAAAGCTAAAATAAAATAATTTTTTAATGGTATTTTTCTCATATTTTCACCTTCTAAAAATTTTTTTAATAAAAATCATTTTCACCTTTAATTTCATTAATATTTACAATTGGTAATTCAATATTTTGTTCTTTACAAAAATCGCCAAATTTTTCTCTAAATGCAGCTAATTCTTTAATTATACTATCTGGATAGATTCTTTTTGAAACTTTGATAGCATTATATACATCTAAAACATCTACTTCATTTCTATTATCAAAAAGTGCTTGTGAAAAGGCTCCTGTTAACACAGAGAAAGCAACATCAGGATACATGGCTGCTAAACCATATACTCTTTTATATTCTGATGTAGCACTTACAATTGATTCAATTAACATTTTTGTAACATAATCATTATATTTAAATTTACATCCTGTTTGTTTTTCTATTTTAGGTAATGAACCAATTAATATTTTAACGGTTGTAGCCTCATCTGGTTCTAAAACATCTATTCTTTCGAAACGCCTTAAAAAAGCTCTATCTCTTATAATATACGTATCATATTCTTGTGTAGTAGTAGCTCCTATTGCTTTTATATCTCCTCTATCTAAAGCAGGTTTTAAGATATTTGCTAAATCCATTGGTCCATCTTGTTTGCCACCTATTAATGTATGTATTTCATCAATAAATAAAATTGTTTTTTCTGTTTCTTTTAATTCTCTTACTAATATTTGAATAATCATTTCTTCTTTTCCATCAATATCAATTTTTCCTAATAATGATGTTGAATTTATTTTAATTATTCTATACCCTTTTAAGGAATCAGGTACTTCATTTCTTTGAATTAAATAAGCTAAACCTTCTACTATAGCAGTTTTACCAATACCAGCTTTACCTATTAAAAGCCCAGATTTTTCTGGTGTTAATAAAACCATTATTAATTTTTTTATTTCTTCCTCACGGGCAATTGCAGGATTAGTAACATATGTTTTACGAGTTAAATCTTCACCATATTGTTTTATTACACTAAATTCCATATTACCCTCCTATTTTATAATTTCATAGTTTTTTAAAAATTCAATTAGATCTGCTTTACTTTTATCTCCAACTAATTTAGTTGATTGAACAGATCCATCTTTAACATAAACTATAGTAGGTGTTCCTTTTATAAAGGTTTTATTTTCTAATTTTGCATATTCTTCTTCTGTTAAGTCTGCTAAATTAATTGAATAAATTAAGATATCTTTTTCTTTTATTACTTCTTCTAATGTTGGCTCAAAGGATTCACAATGTGAACATCCTGTTTGCCACATAAATAATACAAATGTTTCTTTATTTTCTATTTTTGTTTGAAATTCATCATATTTAATTTCAACTGGTTCTGTATATGTTCCTTTAGTACATCCAACTATTGATAGCATTATTAATAATGTTAATAATATTTTCTTCATTTTTTTCACTTCCTATGATATTATTATATACTAAATTCCAAACAAAATCAAAATAATTTTTTGACTTATATATAGTAATTTTTACTGATATATTAGTTTAATTATAAAATAGTAGTAATTAATATAAATTTTAAAAAAACTTCATTAAATGAAGTTTATAATTTTTCTATTTGTTCTTTTGATAAAGAGGTGATTTC
>CAZXOH010000028.1:0-10001 GCA_964642345.1 uncultured Muribaculaceae bacterium
CAGGATGGACAAATTGGACTAATGCTGATGGTATAGCAACATTAGGAACAACAGGACAAGCTTTGAGAATGGAAACTATAGAGATTGCTTTAATATAAAAAAGAACTGAGTTCTTTTTTATTATATTTTGGTCTTGTTTTTGGTCTTGTTTTTGTCAAATAATAATATAATTTTCAATAAATTATGATTGACAAATAGACTAAAAAATATTGACAAAAATAGTTATTTTATAAGGGAAAAACTGATTTTTGTTATAATACAATGGCAAATATAAATTATATATGATTAGTTTCCCTTATTCTCCACCATATTGAATTTAAACCTTTTAATTAAAGGTTTTTTTGATGCAATTATAAAAAAATAATAGTTTTAATTATAAAAATGTGTTATACTATATTTAGCATAGGAGTGATAAGATGCAAGATTTTAAAGAATTAATTAAAAGTAGTTACAGAATGTCTATGATTTATTCAGTATTATTTGCAATTATTGGATTATTATTATTTATTGATCCATCTGGATTTGTAGTATTAGTATCATATATGATTGGTATATTATTACTTGTAGTTGGAATTAATAATGTTTTAAGTTATTCTAAAAATAGAGATTTGGCAGTTACTAAAACATTATTAATAGTAGGTGTAATATTATTTATAATAGGATTATTCTTAATTTTTGATCCAACATTTATTGGAACAATAGTACCTGCTGTAATAGGTGTATGCTTAATCATTAATGCTTTAGAAAAACTAATGTATCTACAATACTTAGAAGATAAAAAATCAGAAGCATATATGGTTGCATTAATATCTGGGATTGTAATAATGATAGTAGGAATAATTTTATTATTTAACCCACTATCAGGAACATTAATTGTAACACAAATTATAGGTGTAATAATTGTAATATATTCAGTTATGGATATAATAGAAAAAATTAGATATAAAAAATTATTTAAAGAAATAAAAAAAGATATTAAAATAATTGATGAAAAATAATTTTGATTTTACTAAAAGTTATATAAAAACTCAAAAACAAAATGAATCTAATTTTATAAAACTAAATGATAATGATAGAATGAATAAAATAAATGAAAATATGAAAAATTTGAATAAATATAATACTGAACATCAAAACAATATAGACTTAAAAACAAAAATGGAAATCTTAAAAAAACTAAATAAAAATTAAAGGGTATATAATTAATACCCTTTATTTATTGGTTAATCGATATAAATTAAATGATGGTCTATTAAATAATCTAAAATTAATTTCAGAAACCCCTAAACCATTAGAAATATATAAATCAGTATTTTTAAGTTCATAGTAAGAATCATAATATTTTTTTCCATAATTAGGTTTAATAATCGCACCAATTATTGGAAGCCTAATTTGTCCATTATGACTATGTCCTGCTAAAATAAGATTAAAATTATTATAATCAAAATCATCTATAAAATCAGGCTCATGCATTAATAAAATACTATAATTAGGTTTTATTTCACTATTATTAATAAAATCCTCAAATATTTTAACCTTTTCTTTAACGCTTAAATCCCCATATACATTTGTACTCATACCACTTAATAAAATATAGTCATTTTCGTTAGCAAATATCAACTCATATTTATCATTTAAATTAACAAAACCACTATTTTCAATTAAAATATCCCATTTTTCAAAATTATAATCATGATTCCCTTTAATTGCATATTTACCAATTGTAACATCAATTTTATTAAAAGCTGTACTTATAATTTCAATATCATTTTCTGTTAAATTAGTATCTTTATCAATTAAATCACCAGTTAAAACTACCATATCAGGTTTAGTTAAATTAATTTTTTCAACTAATTCATTTAGTTCCTTTTCATTAATTGTTCTTCCATAATGGAGATCACTTATATGAACAATTTTTAAACCATAAAAATCATTTGATAAATTTTTATTCACTATTTTATATTCATTAATAAAAATTCCACTTGTTCCAATATATCTACTATAAAATATTATAGAACCAATAATAACTATTGTCAGAAGTAAAAAAATAATAAATTTTTTTATAAATGGTTTTTTTTCTTTTTCCATACCATCACCTAATTAATTGTAGCACAAAAAAAAGAAAAAGACTACTTGTCTTTATCCAAAAATAAGAAGTAAAAATTGAATCCCAACAAGAATACCATTATGCATTAAATGAAATCCCATAGAAACAAAAATATTATTTGTTTTTTCTAACATAATTCCAAACATACTTCCTAAAGCACCATATGGAATTATATATAATAAATCAGAAAGTGAACTAAAATTAAAACCAATATGGGCAAATCCAAATAATACACCTGTCATTATTATAAATAAATATTTATTTTGAAAAATATTTTTCAAAGATTGTCTAAAAACTAATTCTTCTGTAACAGGTGCAATTATAACTGAAGAAATATAAATATAAACTGGGCTTATAGTAAATAACGATCTAATAGTTTCTTCATTATCACCTAACCCATTATTAAAACCATATATAATTATAAAATTAGAAATATACATTATTATTAGTCCAATTAACCAATATTTAATACTTTCACTAAAATATTTTTTGTGATTTATCTTTAAATCTTTGAAATCTGAAATAAATTGTTTATTATAAATAAGAATTAAAACACAAACAATTAATATTTCATAAATTAGTGAATATAATATTTTGACATACATTGGTAAGGTATTAACATCAATATTAAGTAATTTAAAAGGTAATGCTTGATAATTATTTAAAATTAAATAAACAAAAATAGCAAAAAAACCTCTAAAAGCAATTTTAAAATAATTTTTCATTTATTTCACTCTCCATAACCATTATAACATTTATTTAACAAAAATTATATTAAAACTATTTAAAAAAAAATAAAAGTGTGTTATACTAACGTTGAATTTAAAAAGAGTGGTTAATCCACTCTTTAAAATATGTATGGAGGAAAAAATGGATATTGAAGTAAAAGTAAAAAAGTTAATTGAAAATGAAATTAAAAAAAATAATTATATTCTTGATAGTGTTGAATATGTAAAAGAAAATGGTAATTATTTTTTAAGAATAGTCATTGATAAAAATGGAATTATTGATATAGATGATTGTGTAACAGTAACTAATTTAATAAATCCATTATTAGATGAAGCAGATTTAATTGAAGAAAGCTATATATTGGATGTTTGTTCAAAAGAGAAAGGTTGTGAATAAAATGGATAATAAAAAATTTAAACAAGCAGTAGATTTATTAGTAAAAGAAAAAGGTATAAATGAAGATACAATTTATGATGCATTAGAATTAGCCCTTACATCAGCATATAAAAAAAATTATAATTCATTATCAAATGTTAGAGTTGAAATTAATAGAACAACAGGTGAAATTCATGTTTTTTCTTATAAAACTGTAGTAGATAAAGAAGAAGAAAATAAATATAAAAAATTCTCTGATATTGATTTTTCTACAATAAATGAAGAAGATGAAGAAGATGATGGTGGTGAAGTATTACCATTCATTTATGATGAAAGAATCCATTTAACTTTAGAAGATGCAAGAAAAATAGTTCCTGATATTAAATTAGGAGAAACAATTGAAGAAGAAGTTACACCAAAAGACTTTGGACGAGTTGCTGCAGCAACAGCTAAACAAGTAGTAATTCAAAAAATAAGAGAAGCCGAAAAAAATGTTATTATTGAAGAATACAATGATAAACAAGATGAAATGGTTGTTGGATTAGTAGCAATGGAAGACCAAAGAAATTATTATATTGATTTAGGAAAAACACAAGGTATTTTACCTAAAACAGAATGTATTCCTAATGAAAAAATCAAAATGGGAACTTCAATTAAAGTTTATATAACAAAAGTTGATAGTAATTCAAAAGGACCAGTTATCTTGCTTTCAAGAACTCATTATGGATTTGTTAGAAGATTATTTGAATTAGAAATTCCAGAAGTAAATGAAGGAATTATAATGATATATAGTGTTGCTAGAGATGCTGGAAACAGAACTAAAATAGCAGTTTACTCTGAAAATGATAAAGTTGATCCAGTTGGTTCTTGTATTGGTGAAAGAGGTTCAAGAATTAATCGTATAATAGAAGAATTAAATGGAGAAAAGATTGATGTAATTCCATACGATAAAGATGCATCTAAATTTATTGCTAACGCATTAAGTCCAGCTAAAGATTTACAAGTATTTATTACTGATGAAATGAAAAAAGAAGCCTTTGTATTAGTTAACGATGATAATCTTTCTTTAGCAATTGGTAGAAAGGGATCTAATGTTAAATTAGCAGCTCGTTTAACACATTATAAAATTGATGTTAAAACCTATAATCAAGCAAAAGAAGAAGGAATTAATATATTAGAATAGGAGGTAAAAAATGAAAAAAATACCACTACGTACCTGTGTAATAACTAAAGAAAAACTACCTAAACAAGAATTAGTTAGAGTTGTTAGAACTCCAGAAGGAAATGTTATAGTTGATATAACTGGTAAACAAAATGGTAGGGGTGCCTATTTAAAAAAAGATTTAGAAGTATTTAAAAAAGCTAAAAAAACAAAAATATTGAATAAAATATTAGAAACAGATGTTTCAGATGAGGTGTTTGATGATTTAGAAAAAGTAATATAAGAAAGAGGTGATATTATGATGAGTGTTTTAGAATACGCATTAGACGTTAATAAAAAAGTATTTGATATCATAAAAAAATGTGAGGAATTAGGAATTAATGCCACTGGAGAAGATTATATGTTAAGTGAAGATGATATTATTGAATTAGATAATGTTATTAATCAAATTCCTGATGAAGATGAAATTGAAGAATTAGAAGAATTAGGTGAAACATATGTAGAAACACCTAAAATAAAAAAACAACCTTCAAATAAATCTTTAAATAATAAGAAAGATCTTGCTAATAAGAAAAAAGAAATGTATAAAAATAAAGAAAAATTAATGACAAATACTATTAGTGATAAAATTGTTTTATATAAGGAAGGAATGACAATTGGAGAATTAGCTAATAAATTGGGTGTCCCAGGTTCTGAATTAGTCAAGAAATTATTTTCAATTGGTATTTTAGGAACTGTTAATAATAGTATTAATTTTGAAAACGCTGAAATGTTAGTAATGGATTATGATAAAGAATTAAAGAAAGAAGAAACACAAGACATAACTAATTTTGAAACTTATGAAGTAATGGATAGTGATGATAATTTGGTTACTAGACCTGCTGTAGTAACTATTATGGGCCATGTTGACCATGGTAAAACAACTCTATTAGACACAATTAGAAAGACAGATGTTGCAGCAGGAGAAGCTGGAGGAATTACTCAAGCAATCAGTGCATATCAAATAAAATACAAAGATAAACCAATCACATTTATTGATACTCCAGGACATGCAGCATTTACAGAAATGCGTGCAAGAGGAGCAAGTATAACTGATATTGTAATTATTATTGTTGCAGCTGATGATGGTGTTATGCCACAAACTAGAGAAGCGATTGATCATGCTAAAGCTGCTAACGTACCAATTATGGTAGCAATTAATAAAATAGATAAACCAGGCGCTAATGTTGATAAAGTTATGACTGAATTAGTAGAAGCTGGTCTTACACCTGAATCATGGGGTGGAGATATTATAGTAACACAAATTTCTGCTAAAGAAGGAACAGGTATTGAAGAATTACTAGATAATTTATTGTTAGTTGCTGAAATGGAAGATTATAAAGCAAATCCACATCGTTATGCAATGGGAACTGTTATTGAGTCACGTCTTGATAAACAAGTTGGTCCAATTGTAACTGTTTTGGTTCAAAACGGTACTTTAAGATTAGGAGATCCAATTGTAGTGGGAACTACTTATGGAAAAGTTAGAACATTAAAAAATGATCGTGGTGAAGAAGTTACTGAAGCTACTCCATCTTTACCTGTTGAAATTACTGGTTTAAATGACACACCTACATCTGGAGACAAATTTATGGCCTTTGAAAGTGAAAAACAAGCAAGAAGTATTGGTGAACAAAGAAAAGAAGAAAAAAAACAAAAAGAAAATAAAAAATCATCTGTAGTAACATTAGATGACTTGTTTGGTAAAATCGAAGAAGGTTTAAAAGAAATTAATGTTATTATTAAAGCTGATGTTCATGGCTCTGCAGAAGCAGTAAAAAATTCTTTGGAAAAAATTGAAGTTGAAGATGTTAGAATTAAAGTAATTAGAAGTAGCGTTGGAGCTATTACAGAAAGTGATATTGTTTTAGCAAAAGCTTCTAATGCAATTTTAATTGGATTTAATGTTAGACCAAATAACACAATTAAAGATTATGCAATAGAACAAGGCGTTGAAATAAGATTATATAATATTATCTATAAAGTTGTTGAAGAAATGGAAGCAGCTATGAAAGGAATGTTAGAACCAATATATGAAGAAAAGGTAATAGGTAATGCAGAAGTAAGACAATTATTTAAATTCTCTAAAGTTGGTGTTATAGCTGGTTCCTACGTAAATGATGGTATTATTAAAAAAGACGCTAAAGTTAGAATTTTAAGAGATAGCATTGTTATTTATGATGGTAATATTAACTCTATTCAAAGAGAAAAGGATCAAGCTAAAGAAGTAAAAAAAGGATTAGAATGTGGTATAACTATTGAAAATTTTAATGATATTAAAGTTGGAGATGTTATTGAAGCTTATGAATTAGTTGAAGTTGAAAGATAGAATATATTTTCTATCTTTTTTGATTTGTATAAAAAAATATAGAAAAATTCGAAAATAGAGGAGAAACAGATAATTATTTAATAATTAAGATAATACGGAATTCTAAAAAAATTAACATAAAAAGTAAATCAAAATCTTTTCTTTTAAAAAAATACGTGTTATAATTTAATTAACCAATTACGTTAATTAAAAAGAAAGGAGACTTGAATGGAATTAACGTATAAAACAAAAAAACTTCAAAGACTATGTGAAGACCAAAAGTGTAATAAAGAACTGGTTAAAAAATATGGCTCTGAGGTAGCTATTAATTTGCCAAAAAGAGTAAAGGAATTAAAGGCATTTAATTCTTTAAATGATATTCCAATATTTCCTCCATATAGAAGACATAAGTTAAGTGGGGATCTAAAGGAATGCTTTGCGGTTAATATTACTGGACAATACAGATTAATTTTTAGAAAAAAAGAGAATAATATAATAATAGAGGATTTAAGAGAAATAAAAGAAATAGAGATAATGGAGGTGTCTAAGCATTATGAGTAGATTTGAAGAATATGTAATAGCACCAGGTGATACGATTTTAGAACTGTTAGATGCTAATTGTATGAGTCAATTAGATCTTGCAGATAAAACTGGAATTAATAAGAAAACAATTAATGAAATTATAAAAGGAAAAGCACCAATAACATCTTCAACTGCATTAAAATTAGAATATGTATTTAATATTCCAGCAAGTTTTTGGAATAATTTAGAAAGTAGTTATAGGGAAGCTTTAGAAAGAAAAAAAGATATAGATTCGATAAAAGAGGATGAAAAATATTTAGAAAATATTCCATATTCTGAAATGGCAAGGCGTAATTGGGATTGGATTGAAAAAACAAGAGATCCAGCCGAAAAAGTTAAAAATTTAAGAAAATTCTTTTCTGTTGCATCTCTTGGCTTTGATACTGATTTAAAGCGAAAACTAGCATTTCGAAAAAGTAATTACAAAAATTTTTCATTTGAATCATTATATTGTTGGTTGAGATACGGAGAGATTCAAACTAATAAAAATGAAATAGCTAAGTTTAATATTGAACTTTTAAAAGAAAATATAAAAAAAATAAGGGAATTAGCAAATAAACCTTTTTTGGAACAATATGAAAAAATAAAAAAATTATTATCTGAATGTGGTATTTCGCTAATTTTTGAATCCCATTTACCTCATACGTATGTAAATGGCGTATCATACAAAATATCTTGTGATAAAGCAATTGTAATGATAAGTGATAAGGGGAAAAAAGATGATATATTGTGGTTTACTTTATTCCACGAATTAGCTCATCTTTTAAAACACAGTAGAAAAGAAGTATTTATAGACTTAGAAAATGATGAAAAAAATGATATTGAAAAGGAAGCCGATGAATTTGCTAGAAATATTTTAATACAAAATGATATATATGATAATTTTGTCAAAAATAATCATGAATTTAATGAAAAAATTATAAAAGAATTTTCTAAAAAAAATAATATTTCATCAGGTATTGTTATTGGTAGATTACAAAAAGATGGAATAATTGGTTGGAATGAATTTAATAGTTTGATTACCAGAATATAGATGATGTAAAAGAAATCGTTAAACTATATAAATTTTCTATCAGTTTAGTTTATATAATTGACTATGGTACCTAATTATTGATATAATTTTAATATAGGAAGCCGTGATAAAATGAACAAAGTATATAAAAAAATATATAATAAAATAAAAAAATATAATCGAATTATAATTGCTCGTCATGTAGGAGCAGATCCAGATGCTTTAGGTTCTAGTTTAGGGCTTAAAGAAATAATAAAAGCTACTTTTCCAGATAAAGAAGTTTATGTTGTTGGATATCCTGCTAGCAAATTTAAATATATTGGTGACCTGGATAAATTTAATGAAGAATATTATAATAATTCTTTGCTTATAGTTACTGATACTCCTGATAGAGCCCGAATTGATGGAGTTGATCCAAGAAGATTTGAATGTTCAATTAAAATAGATCATCATCCATTTATTGAAAAAGTTTGTGATATTGAATGGATTGATGATACTGCATCTAGTGCATCTCAATTAATAATGGAATTGGCATTTAATACTAAATTAGTTATGACATTAGAAGCTGCAAAAAAATTATATATTGGATTAGTAGCTGATACAAATAGGTTTTTATTCTATTATACATCACCTAAAACGTTTAGATTGGTTTCTAAATTAATTGAAGAAACTAATTTAGATTTTTCAGAATTATATGATGAACTATATATGCGACCATTAAAAGAAATAAAATTCAAAGGATATATTGCTAACAACTTAAAAGTTACACCTAATGGTTTTGGTTATTTAGAAATAACACAAGATATATTAGATGAATATGAAGTTGATGCTGCAACAGCAGGTAATATGGTTAATGATTTTAATTATATTTATGAAGTATATAGTTGGGGTATATTTTCAATTGATAAACAAAATAATAATGTAAGAGGATCAATTAGATCAAGAGGACCAATTATTAATGAAATTGCAAGTCGTTATAATGGTGGTGGTCATAAATATGCTAGTGGAGTAAGAGTTAAAAACTTTGATGAAGTAAAATTATTAATTAATGATTTAGATATGGCTTGTAAGGAATATAAAGAAAATTTAAAATGATTTTCTTTTTTTTATAAAAAAAAGAAATTATTTCATCTCTTTGTATTTGATAAATTTAATATATAATCAGTTGATACATTGTAAAATTTTGCTAATTTAATCAAACAAGATAAAGGTAATTCATATTCACCATTTTCATATCTACTATATTGTTGTTGTTTCATATTTAGTATTTCAGCAATATATTTTTGAGTTAAATCATGATCTTCTCTTAAATCTTTTAAACGTTTTAAATACATATGTATCACCTAATTAAAGATAACATACAACGGAATAGTTGTATTGACTTAACAACAATTATGTTGTAAATTTTATATGAAGATTAGTATTTAGGAAGTAGGATACAAATGAAAAAAATAATGAAAAATAGAATATTTATTTTTATAATTGCATTTTGTTTAGGGATAAGTGGTACATTATATGCTGCAACTGTATTTAAAGCTACTGATGTTGTTTATAATGCAAGTGATGGAACAAGTATGACAGTAAATGATGCATTAAATGAACTATATGAGAATAATAATAAACAAATTTATTTAAATGGATTAGTAGCATATTATAATCCCGTAAGTGGAGAGAAATGTAAAGTAAG
>CAZXOH010000029.1:0-9813 GCA_964642345.1 uncultured Muribaculaceae bacterium
ATTAACTAAAATTCCTTTAGAAACTCGTATGGGTAAAGGTAAAGGTCAACCAGAAAAATGGGTAGCAGTTGTTAAAAAAGGAAAAATTATGTTTGAAATCGGTGGTGTTGATGAAGCAACAGCTCGTGAAGCATTCAGATTAGCAATGCATAAATTACCTATCAAGTGTAAATTTGTAAAGAAAGATGGTGAAGCTAATGACTAATAAAGAAATTAGAGAATTATCAAATGAAGAAATTAATAATAAAATTAATGAATACAAAGAAGAATTATTTAATTTAAGATTTAGCCAAGCTACTGGTAACCTAGAAAAACCATCAAGAATAAATGAACTTAGAAAATTAGTTGCACGTATGAAAACAATTTTAAGAGAACGTGAACTTAATATTAAGGGAGGTAACTAATGGCAAAGTCAAGTCATGAATTAGTTGGTAAAGTTGTAAGTGATAAAACAGATAAAACTATTACAGTTTTAGTTGAAACTTATAAAAAAGACCCACTATATGGAAAAAGAGTTAAATATTCTAAAAAATATGCTGCTCATGATGAAAAAAATGAAGCAAAAATCGGAGATACTGTTCGTATAGCTGAAACAAGACCATTATCTAAATCTAAACATTTTCGTTTAGTAGAGATAGTAGAAAAAGCAATTATTTTATAATTGACACTGGGAGGAGGATCAATATGATTCAACAAGAAAGCCGTTTAAAAGTTGCAGATAACTCTGGTGCACGTGAAGTAAGTGTAATCCGTGTATTAGGTGGAAGCAAAGTAAAAACTGGAAATATTGGAGATACTGTAGTTGTAGCAGTTAAAAAAGCAACTCCTAACGGTACAGTACAAAAAGGAAAAGTTGTTAAAGCTGTAATTGTTAGAAGCAAATTTGGTCTAAGAAGAGAAGATGGATCTTATATAAAATTTGATGACAATGCTTGCGTTATTATCAAAGATGATAAGAGTCCAGTTGGAACTCGTGTATTTGGACCAGTAGCACGTGAATTACGTGATAAAGATTTTATGAAGATTGTATCACTTGCTAAAGAAGTGCTATAGCCTTTAGAAGGAGGATAACATGAAATTAAAAACTGGAGATAAAGTTGTAGTTATTGCTGGTAAAGATAAAGGTAAAGAAGGAAATATTACAAAAGTACTTAAAAATGAAAATAAAGTTGTTGTTGAAGGAATTAATATTGCTAAAAAACATGTTAAGCCAAATGGACAAACAGCAGGTAGTATTGTAGATATGGAATTACCACTTGATGCATCTAATGTTATGATATTAGATCCAAAAACAAAAAAACCAAGCAGAATTGGACATACAACTGATAAAAATGGAAAAAAAGTTAGAATTACTAAAAAATCTAATTCTAAACTTGATTAATTGGAAGGAGGGTATATTATGAACCGCCTAAAAGCAAAATATAATGAAGAAATCGTACCTAATTTAACAAAAGAATTTAACTATGAAAATATAATGCAAGTACCTAAATTAGATAAAATTGTTATCAATATGGGTGTTGGAGATGGCGTAAGTAATAGTAAATTATTAGAAGCTGCAGTTGCAGACTTAGAAATTATTACAGGTCAAAAACCAGTTATAACTAAAGCAAAAAAAGCTATAGCTGGATTTAAATTAAGAGCAGGTCAAGGAATTGGATGTAAAGTTACATTACGTGGAGAAAATATGTATAACTTCTTAGATAAATTAATTAGTATTACATTACCACGTGTAAGAGACTTTAGAGGAATTTCACCTAAATCATTTGATGGTAGAGGTAATTATACTCTTGGATTAAATGAACAATTAATTTTCTCAGAAATAGAATATGACAACGTAGTTAAAGTACGTGGAATGGATATCGTTTTTGTAACAACAGCAAAAACAAATGAAGAAGCTCTTTCATTATTAAAAGGTTTCGGTATGCCATTTAAAAAGTAATAACTATAGGAGGATATTATGGCAAAAAAAAGTATGATTGTTAAACAATCAAGAAAACAAAAATTCAAAGTACGTGAATATACTCGTTGTGAAAGATGCGGTAGACCTCACGCAGTATTAAAAAAATATGGAATTTGTCGTATTTGCTTTAGAGAACTAGCTTATAAAGGACAAATACCAGGTGTTAAAAAATCTAGTTGGTAATTAGAGAAGGAGGGATTGTATGACAGATCCAATAGCAGATATGCTTACAAGAATTCGTAATGCTAATCAAATGCGTTATAAAGAAGTTGAATTACCTGCTTCTAAGATTAAACTTGAAATTGCAAGAATCTTAAAAGAACAAGGATTCATTGAAGACTTCAAAGTAAAGAAAAATAACATTCAAAACATTATTGTTTTAAATTTAAAATATGGACAAAACAAAGAACGTGTAATTACTGGACTTAAAAGAATTAGTAAACCAGGGTTACGTGTTTATGCTAAAACAGAAGAAATGCCTAAAGTATTAAATGGTTTAGGAATAGCAATCGTTTCTACATCTAAAGGAATTATGACTGATAAAGAAGCAAGAAAAGAATCATTAGGTGGAGAAGTTTTAGCTTACATTTGGTAGAAAGGATGAGAATATGAGTCGTATTGGAAATAGAATATTGACTTTACCTGAAAATGTAACTTTAACAGTTAATGGTAATATTGTTACAGTAAAAGGTCCAAAAGGTGAACTTTCTACTGAGGTAAACAAAAATATTACTGTATCAGTTAAAGATAATGAAGTACATGTTGAAAGAAAAAGTGACATAGATAAAGCATTTCATGGTACAGCAAATGCAAATATTAAAAATATGATTGTTGGAGTAACAGAAGGTTATGAAAAACAACTTGAATCTGTTGGTGTTGGTTATCGTTTTGCAGTAAGTGGAAAAACTATCACAATTAGTGCTGGTTATTCACATCCTGTAGTAGTAACAGTACCAGATGGATTAACAGTTGAATCTCCAAGTAATACAGAATTAGTAATTAAAGGTATTGATAAATGTCTTGTTGGTGAATTCGCTGCAAACATTAGAAAAATAAGACAACCTGAACCTTATAAAGGAAAAGGAATTAGATACAAAGACGAACATATTATTCGTAAAGAAGGAAAGAAAGCAGCATAATGTAATTTAGTAAAGGAGAGTAGAACTATGATTAATAAAGTATCTCGTAACGAAGTACGTAAAGCTAGACATGAACGTGTTAGAGTTAAAGTTAGTGGAACTAGCGAAACTCCAAGACTTAATGTTTTTAGATCAAATAGTAATATTTTTGCTCAAATTATTGATGATGAAAAAGGAATTACATTAGTAAGTGCTTCATCAATAGATAAAGAATTAAAGCTTGAAAATGGTAGCAATATTGAAGCAGCTAAAAAAGTTGGTGAATTAATTGCTAAAAGAGCAAAAAAAGCAAAAATTACAAAAGTAACATTTGATAGAGGTGGATACCTATATCATGGACGTGTAGAGGCTTTAGCACAAGCAGCACGTGAAAATGGATTAGAATTCTAGAGGAGGGTAACTATGGAAAACAAAAGAAGAGAACCACGCCCAAAACAATATGAAGAACAAGTAATTAATATTGGAAGAGTAACAAAAGTAACAAAAGGTGGTCGTCATTTTCGTTTTTCTGCAACAGTAGTTGTTGGAGACAGAAAAGGCAAAGTTGGATTAGGAACTGGTAAAGCTAATGAAGTACCAGATGCTATCAAAAAAGCTGTTTCTGCTGCAACAAAAAATGTTACAAAAGTAGCATTAGTTGATGAAAGAACAATTTCCCATGAAGCAATTGGTGTAAGAGGAGCAAGTAAAGTAATGCTTAAACCAGCTGGAAAAGGTACAGGAGTTAAAGCAGGTGGACCTGTTAGAGCTGTACTTGAATTAGCAGGTGTTAAAGACATTTTATCAAAATCACTTGGATCAAATACAAAAATTAATATGGCATATGCAACATTAGAAGCCTTAAAATCACAAAAATCAGTAGAACATATTGCTGAATTACGTGGTAAGAAAGTAGAGGAAATTTAATGAAATTACATACAATATATCCAAATGATGGTGCTACAACAACTCGTAAAAGAGTGGGTCGTGGGCCAGGTAGTGGATTAGGAAAAACTAGTGGTAGAGGAGAAAAAGGTCAAAAAGCTAGAAGTGGTTATAGTCGTAAAGCTGGATTTGAAGGTGGACAATTACCATTATATAGAAGATTACCTAAAAGAGGATTCTCTAATGCTAAATTTAAAACTACATATGCAGTAATTAATTTAAGTGACTTAAATAAATTTGAAAATGGTTCAGAAATTACACCTGAATTATTAAAAGAAATGGGAATATTAAAAAATCAATTAGATGGTGTTAAGGTTTTAGGAAACGGAACACTTGAAAAAAAATTAGTTGTCAAAGCACATAAATTTTCTAATGTTGCTAAAGAACAAATAGAAAAACTAGGTGGAAAAGCAGAGGTGATCTAAAATGTTTGCATACATAAAGCAAATATTTAATCCCACAAATAAAGATTTAAGAAAAAGAATTTATTTTACTTTCTTATGTTTATTTGTATTTAAATTAGGTACTACAATAATTGTACCAGGTATTGATAAAACTAGTTTAGGAACAAGTAATTTAGGATTTTTAGAACTTATGAATTTGATGGGTGGAGGAGCTTTAGAACAATTCTCAATATTTGCGCTAGGTGTTACTCCATACATTACAGCTTCAATTATAATGCAATTATTAGAAGCTACAGAATTGATACCTTACTTAACTGATTTGAGAAATCAAGGTGGGGTAGGTAGAACAAAATTAAATCAAATAACAAGATATGTTGGAATTGCCTTATCATTTATTCAAGGATATATGTTCTCTTTTGCATTTATACAAAATGGAACTCCTGCTGATTATATGACATTTTCACTTATCTTAACAGCTGGTACATCATTATTATTATGGATTGGTGATCAAATAACTGTTAAAGGTATAGGAAATGGTATATCATTAATAATTATGGCAGGTATAATTGCAACACTACCTAATATGTTTACAACAGCTTGGGATACATTCATTGTAACTACAAGTGCTCAAACAATTGCATTAGGTATAACAAAATTTGTATTATTTACATTAGTATATATTGCAATAATTATTGGTGTTGTATATGTTGAATCTGCTGAAAGAAGAATACCAATTCAATATACAAATAAAACAATAACAAGTTCTAAACAAAATTATATTCCATTTAAATTAAATTCAGCTGGAGTAATGCCCGTAATATTTGCATCAGCATTTATATCAATTCCAGGTTTCTTAGCAGGATTTATAAAAAATGAAAGCTTTACATTATTTGTTAATAAGTATTTAACTACAACATCAGTAACTGGTTTTATAATATATATATTATGTATATTTGGATTTGCTTATTTTTATACATTTTTCCAATTAAAACCAAAAGAAATGGCTGAAAAAATAAATAAAGATGGAGGCTTTATTCCTGGTATTAGACCTGGTGAAGAAACTGAAAATTATATTTCAACCGTTTTAAAAAGAATAACAACAGTTGGAGCATTAGCCCTATCAGTTATAGCAGCACTTCCAATATTATTTGGTATGTTGACTAGTTTACCATCAAGTATGCGTATTGGTGGAACAGGATTGATAATTGTTGTTGGTGTCGCACTAGATACTTATAAGGTTATAGATAGTGAATTAAAAGCTCGTAAATTTCAAAGAGGTAGAAGAAGATAATGAATATTATATTAATTGCTCCACCTGCTGCAGGTAAAGGAACTCAATCAGAGTTGATATGTAATAAATATAATATTAAACATATATCTACTGGTGATTTGATAAGAGCTGTAATAAATAGTAATAGTGAAAAAAGTATAGAACTAAAAAAAACAATCGAACAGGGTAAACTTGTTAGTGATGAGTTTGTTTTAGATTTAATAAAAGATGAAATAAAAAATGGCAATAGTTATATATTTGATGGTTTCCCTAGAAATGTAAATCAAGCAAAATTATTTAATGAATTATTAATAAAATTAAATAAAAAAATTGATTACGTTATTTATTTAGATATTAATAAAGAAGTAGCATCAAAAAGGATTTTTGGAAGATTATCATGTTCAAATTGTGGAAAAGTTTATAATGATCAAATAGAAGAAAGTATGCCAAAAATAAATGGTATTTGTGATGAATGTAATATCAAATTATCAAAAAGAAATGACGATAATGAAGAAACTTTTAATAAAAGATTTGATACATATATGAGTGAAACAAAACCATTATTAGACTATTATAAAGATAGACTATATATTATAGATAGTAGCCTAAATAAATATGAAATATTTAAACAAATAGAAAATATTATAGGTGCTTAATGATAAAAATTAAATCTGAAAGAGAAATTGAATTAATGAGAAAAGCTGGCGAAATAGTTGGTTTGACTCATAATTACTTAAAACAATTTATAAAGCCAGGGATAACAACTTTAGAATTAGATAAACTGGCAAATGATTATATTTTAAAACAAAATGCAACCCCTTCTTTTAAAGGTCTATATGGATTTCCGGGAACAATATGTATTTCAGTAAATGAAGAAGTTGTTCACGGGATTCCATCACATAGAAAATTAAAAGATGGTGATATTGTAACTTTAGACATAGGTGCTTGTTATAAAGGTTATCATGGTGATTCTGCTTGGACATATACAGTTGGTAATGTTAGGCCAGAAATATTGAATCTTTTAAAAGAAACAGAAGAATCATTATTTGCAGGATTATCTGTTATTAAAGCGGGAGCTAGAGTTGGAGATATAGGATATGCCGTATCCGAGGTTGCAAAAAAATATAAATTAGGTGTAGTTAAAGAATTAGTTGGACATGGAGTTGGAAGTGATGTTCATGAAGATCCAGATGTTCCAAACTATGGAAAGAAAGGGACTGGACCTATATTAAAAGAAGGAATGGTTATTGCCGTAGAACCAATGCTTAATCTAGGTACAGAAGAAATTTATATGCTAGATGATGATTGGACTATTGTAACAGCTGATGATTTGCCTTCTGCTCATTTTGAACATACTGTCTTAGTAACAAAAGATGGGTATGAAATTTTAACAAAGAGGTGAAAAAATGCCAAAGAAAAATGTTAATAATAAAAAAGTTGTAGAAAAAGAGAAAAAAAATACTTCTGCAATTGAAGTTGAAGGTAAAGTATTAGAAGTATTACCAGGTGGTCAATTTAGAGTAGAATTAGAGAATAAACATATTGTTACAGCACATGTATCTGGTAAATTGAGAATGAATTATATCAGAATATTGGCTGGAGATATAGTTACTATTGAACTCTCTGAATACGATTTAACAAAAGGTCGTATCACTTGGAGAAAAGCTTAACTGTATTGCTCACGTTTCTAGTAAAATCCGAATTATTAGTTCGCATTTTACTAGGTATACAGTTTAAATAAATGTGAGCACAACCTATAAAATAGGAGGGATTTTATGAAAGTAAGAGCATCAGTAAAAAAAATATGCGATAAATGCAAAGTAATTAAACGTAAAGGTACAGTTAGGGTAATTTGTGAAAACCCTAAACATAAACAAAGACAAGGTTAATATAGGAGGTGTTTTATGGCACGTATTAAAGGTGTAGATATACCAAATAATAAAAGAGTTGAAATTGCCTTAACTTATATTTATGGTATTGGTAGAAGTTTATCAAATAAAATATTAAATGACGCAAAAGTAGATATTAATAAGAGAGCTGGTAGCTTAGATAATGACGAATTAAATCGTATTCGTGAACAAATTGAAAAATATACAATCGAAGGTGATTTAAGACGTGAAGTTAATATGAACATTAAAACAAAAATGGAAATTAACTCATATCAAGGTACTAGACATAAAAAAGGTTTGCCTGTAAGAGGACAAAGAACTAATAGAAATGCTAGAACTCGTAAAGGTAAGGGTAAAACTGTAGCAAATAAGAAAAAATAATTCTTAATTAAAAAAGGAGGTTATATAGTATGGCTTACAAACCAAGAAAACGTAAAGTTAAAAAGAATGTACCTGAAGGTAGAGCTTATGTTCATTCTACATTCAATAACACTATTGTAACAATTAGTGATACAGAAGGAAATGCAATTAGTTGGGCTTCTGCAGGAACATTAGGATTTAAAGGTAGTAAAAAATCTACTCCATTCGCTGCAGGTATGTCAGCAGAAGCAGCTGGAAAAGCAGCATACGATATGGGAATGAGAAAAGTAGAAGTTTTTGTTAAAGGATTAGGTTCTGGACGTGAAACAGCTATTCGTTCATTACAAACAGCTGGTCTTGAAATTTCTTCAATAACAGATGTAACACCTGTACCACATAATGGATGTCGTCCACCAAAACGTCCACGTGGATAATGAAAGGGGAGTGTGTTAAAAATGTTAAATTTTGAAAAACCAATTTATAAAATAACAGATTATATTGAAAATAATAATTATGGTAAATTTGAATTAGAACCTTTAGAAAGAGGTTTTGGTACAACTTTAGGTAACGCACTTAGAAGAGTTATGTTATCAAGTATGCCAGGTAGTGCTATTGTAGCAGTGAAAATCGATGGAGTTATGCATGAATTTCAAACAATGGATGGTGTTGTAGAAGATGTAACTTCAATCGTTCTAAATTTAAAAAATGTTGTTGTAAAAAATAATTCTGAAAAAGAAGAAGTAACAGCTCATCTTTCTGTAAATGAAGAAAGAGTTGTAACAGCAGCAGATATAGTTACTGAACCAGGTGTTGAAATTGTAAATCCAGATCAAGTAATAGCTACTATATCAAAAGGCGGAAAATTAGATATGGAATTTATTATTGCTAATGGTAGAGGATATGTTCCAAGTCCTGAAAATAAAAAATATTTAGAAAAAGCTAAATTAGGATTTATTCCAATTGATGCTTTATATTCTCCAATTGAGAGAGTAAGTTATGATGTTGAAAATGCACGTGTTGGACAAGATGCAAGTTATGATAAACTTATTATGAATGTTTATACAAATGGATCAATTCGTCCAGAAGATGCAATGGCATTAGGGGCTAAAATATTAATTGAACATTTAAATATTATTACTGATTTAAGTGAAATAGCAGATACTACTGGAGTAATGAATGCTAAACAAGAAGATTCTAAACTTAAGAAATTAGAAACATCAATTGATGATTTAGATTTCTCTGTTAGAGCTTATAATTGTTTAAAAAGAGCAGGAGTTAATACTTTAGGTGACTTAACAGAAAAAACAGAATTAGAAATGATGAAAATACGTAATTTGGGTAAAAAATCTTTAAAAGAAGTTATTGATAAGATTAAAGATATGGGACTTAAATTCCGTGATGAAGATTAGTTAGGAGGATATTATGGCTTATAGAAAATTAGGACGTACTAACAAACATAGAAGAAGCATGCTTGCTAACTTAACTAGAGAATTAATCAAAAAAGAAAGAATTGTTACAACAGAAACAAGAGCTAAAGAAGTTCGTAAATTTGTTGATAAAATGATTACTTATGGAAAAGATGGTTCATTAGTTTCAAGAAGAAAAGCATTAGCTTTTATGCAAAATGATACTGTTGCTACTAAAAAAGTATTTGATGATTTAGCAGTAAGATTTGCATCTAGAAATGGTGGATACACTAGAATTTATAAATTAGATGAACGTCAAGGTGATGATGCTTTGATGGTAGTAATCGAATTAGTTGAAGGAGACACAAAATAGTGTCTTTTTTGTATATTTTAATTTGCAAAAAACCGAACAAAATTTCTATCTTGGGAATTTGTCAACCTTTTAGACAACTTTTATGGAG
>CAZXOH010000030.1:0-9697 GCA_964642345.1 uncultured Muribaculaceae bacterium
TATCAAATCCTTTGGCTAAGATATATCCAAATATCATCTTACCCTCGAACTTGATACGACTATCGTTCCAAAGTTTGTCTGGAATCTCTAGGTGTCGTAACCTCAAATCATATCTCACTCCTTTCTTTTATTTTGATGAGTTTTACATCAAAACTAACTATAGTCTATCACGTAATTATGAGTTTGTCAACACTTTATATTGACTTTTACAACACTTTGTGATATATTTATATCAGTGAAGCAAAGAAAGGTGGTTAAAAATTATGAAGAAACCTACTACTGAACTTGGAAAAGTTATAACTGAAGCAAGAGAAAAAGTTGGTATTTCTCAAAGAGAATTATCTCGTAGAGCAAATATGGACTGCGCTGAAGTATCTCGTATTGAAGCTGGTAAAAGGCAAAAACCAAATGTTTTATATTTAAAAGGTATTGCTGATACATTAAATTTAAGCATGGTTGATTTAATGAAACTTGCTGGATATAATGATATAGAAATAAATTGGGGACAAGATTTTACTGATAGAAGATCCCCTGCTGATTATCAAAGACAAATAAAAGAATATGATAAATTTTATTTTGATGTTTTAGAAGATATTGATAATAGAAGAAAAAATGCTTTTGCTTGCAAAGGTATAATTGCTGATATAATTGATAAATTAGAATTATCTAAAATAGAAAATAGAGAAAAAATAACAAATGCTGAAATACTAGAAAATTTAAAAGAAGTAATAACTTTAATTAGACCTAATTTAGAAAAATTTGATAAATCAAAATATCCATCATTTGATAGTGGTGTTTTTCCTAAAATGGAAATTAAATCTAATTTGAAATATAATTCCATTACAGGAAAAATTATAGATAAGGAAGAATAAAATTACGAACACGTTTTGTTTTTACAATAGTAAAAATGAAAGTGGGAAAAGTAATTTTATTCATCAATACTTTTGCTTTAGCAAAACAAAAAAATAATCTTTTTACCCTTTCGTTAGATTAGGTATTAAGATTATTTTTATATAAAAGATACGCATAACAAATTAATATTTATATCAAGTAAATGTATGCGTATCTTTTCTTTTTATTTAAACTTGATTTAAATAAAAAGGCAACAATATTACATTATGAAATTTTGTAATATGTTGCTTTAGGGTTTCCAAAGGCACTCCTTTGGCACACTTTATCCTAGTTGGCTTTGCCAACTTGGTAGTGTGTTACTATTTTGTCAAAAATAGTTAAAAAGCAGAAATTCGTTAGTTATGAATTTTCTTTCGGATTTCTGCCAAATTTATATTAGTAAATTGTTAAAATATTACTTTATTGATCATATGATAATTAATTATATAATCACTACTATTATCTTTTAATATAAATTATTGTTATTATTATCATTTAAATATTGTGTATTTATTTTTTCTGTTCCAATTAAATTATCGTTAGACAAATTTTTATCATTCTCTACAATTGAAGAATCATTTATACTAGTTATAGTTTCTAGATTGATTTTCTTATCAGCAAAATTATCTGTTGGATTAATCAGAGTATTTTCTACCTCACTAACTAAATTGTTTTTCTTATTTGTTTTGAATTTTATGAACATAAAAGCTACTAAAGCCAGTATAATAATTAATTCAATTATTACCAAAATCATCATTACAATTGAAGAAGAATCTTTCTTTACAACATTACCTATAGTTGACATTGTTACAAAATATTCAGAACAATGTTCTACATCAAATTCAATATATCCATCTGTAACTTTTAAATTATCTTTAATAAAATCTAATGTTTTTTCAGTATTATTATAATGATAAACATTTACAATACTTTCATCTTCAAATTTATCCCCAACATATAATTTTATTTTAGTTCCTTTTGGTAAATCCCCTGTATGTTTGAAATTAACATATAAACCATCTGCATAATTAGATAATTTATATATTTCTTTTACATTTTCAGTTGCAAAAGTGATTGAAGTAGTAAATTCCTTATCATCTTTTATTTCTTTACCATTAATTGTCCAACTATAAATCAAATTTTTACTTTCATCATAATAATTAAATCTTAATGTTTTTTTGCTATTTTTAATTTGATTTAATTGATCTTTTGTGATTTTACTATCTGCACTTATTATAATGTCTGCATCTTGTAATTTTTCATTTTTTAAAACCGCATCTAAATCTTCTAAATAATATCCATCTTTTCTAGTAACTTTAATAGTTATTTTATTTTGAGAACCTGACTCTGAAGTAATTATTACTTCAATATTGTTTTCTCCAACTTGTAATTCTTTTGTTCCTGTTCCACTTACTTTTGCTTTTGAATCTTCTGCATTAGCATTAACATTAACACTTGTAACATCATTTGAAACAGTTAAAGTATAATTATTATTATCAACTTTTACTAATTCATAACCATCAATACTTAAACTTTTAATATTATTATTGCTTGATAAATTATTTTGTGGTTGTGATGGTTGTGGATTTGAAGGTGTCGGATTACTTGGTGTTGGATCAGGTTGCGGTGTTGGTTTTGCAATAACATTAACTGTTATTGTTTTTGTTTGTCCTGCTAAAATTTCTTCATCCATTGTAGCAAAATTGTCGGAAGCAACTACAGAAATTGTAGCCGTTCCAACACTATTACCAGTTATTGTAATACTTCCACTTGATCCCGGATTTTGAATAAATATACTTCCCGGATTTACTGATGCTACTCCACCATTTGATGAGGAAATATTTAATTTACCAACTGCATTATTTGTACTTATCGTAATTGTTTTTGATTCACCCGGATACATACTAATACTAGTACTAGATACACCAAAACCACCTGCAGCAAAAACCTTAAAAGGCATTATAATCATAGTTAATAATAAAATTATTAAATACTTCTTTTTCATTAGTTTTCCTCCATTATCATTTTCATAATTCTTATGTAATCTATTATATCAATCTTTCCATTTTGATTTACATCAGCTGCTTTAATATAAACATCAGTTAATTTTGTTGTATCCATAATATCTTTCATAATTCTTATGTAATCTATTATATCAATAATAGCATTACCATTGACATCTCCTCTAATTATATTTGTATATTCAGCATATAATTCATTGTTTTTATATATTTTAGTTGTTCCGCCAGTATATATAAGATTTTTTCCATTAACTGATTTGTAATCCACTTCCACTGTATAACCATCGTTTACTTCTATATTTTTCTTAAAATCATCAACAGAAGTATTTATATCTATCAAATCAATATATTTATTATTTTCATCAACTGAATATTTATTAATTATATATGAATATGATTCTTCCCATTGGGCATAGAATATTAATCCATCTTGATCTATTCCAGATTCTGCAATATAACTTTCTATAGATGTCCCACCTGTTTTTTCTGTATAATATCCTTTAAATTTATATCCTTGTCTTGTAGGTTTTTCTATGGTTTCCAATTTACTGTCATCCCATTGTTCTATAACAATAGTTGTTTTATTTTCCGAAAATATACCTTCATTAGAATCAAACTTTACAGAAAATTTTTCTTTTTCCCAAATTGCATACAAATTAATTGTAGAGCCATCTTCTGTTGTTAAATTTTTAACAATTTGTTCATTTTCGTAAGATGTCCCTGTTCCATCTGCTTTTGTGTTCCATTCTTTAAACTTAAATCCTTCTTTTGTATAAGTATTAGTTTTTAATAATTGTTCTACATCATAAGTAAATGCTTGTTCTGATGTCATATCTGTTCCATTATTTGAATTAAATACTACCTTATATGTTATAGGACTAAAAATTGTATATAATGTAACTTCTGAGCCAGTACTAAGATTTTTAACTTTTTGTTTTGGGAGATAATTTGTTCCTGTACCATCTTCTTTTGTACCCCAATATATAAATTTATATCCTTCTTCATCTGGTTGAGCATCCAAAAGTTCAGTTTCAGTATCATATGTGAATAAAACTGTCTTAATCGTTCCAACAACACTATTTAATTTATAATAATATTTTACATTATATTGTTTAGCTTCCCATTGAGCATAAAGAATTGTATCACCTGTTGGATCGATTATACCACCTTGAAGATATCTTTCACCACTTCCATCAGGTTCTGTATTCCAACTAGTTACTTTATATCCTTCTTTTGTAAATTTAGAATAAGGGACAGAGGTATCCATATAATCATCTACTATTACATTAATATCATCCATTGTACCTGTTCCACCATTTGCATCAAAGGAAATTTTATAAGTATTTTCTTCCCATATAGCATATAAATCTAAATCCTCTGTTATCGTGATTTCTTGTTCATCTGAATATGAAGTTCCTGTTCCATCTTCTTTTGTGTTCCATTCTTTAAATGTATGCCAATCTTTTTCAAATGTATTTTTTATTAAATTTACAGCAGTTCCATTTGTAACATTTTGTATCGAAGTTTCTGAACCATTATGATATGTTATAGTCAAATTAGTTTTAAAAACATTAATAGTTACATCTGTTGCAAAACCATCATAATCACTAACTACATGTATAGTTGCAGTGCCTTGTTTTAATGGACTAATAACGATCTCATAAGGATATGCTTCACTAGAATTATATTTATTATCAATTTCAATTATATCATTATCTTCAGTAGTTACATTTAATCTTCTAGTTATAAGTTCAGAAGAAATATAGTCAGATAATGTTATATCGTTACCAAATTCTACATCTATATCTTCTATAGACTCAGTATAATCTAAATCTACACCTTTCAATGTAGGAATTCTTGCTACTCCATCTTCTTCGTTAATTTCCCAATAAGTGGTAAAATCTTCTCCCCAATCACTATATTTATCTATATTTTTAAGTTCAGTTATATCACTTATCTGTTTAATAATCGCCGGAAATTCATATGTACTATCAGTCCTACTTAAAGCATATCCATTATTTGAATAATTATAATCTATATTGTGTATTGGAGTATCATAGAATTGATTTATTGTATCAATTTTTTTTGAATAACCTGTAGATATATAGTTAGATATATTATAATAGTAACTATAATTAGCACTAATAAGACTTGTTTTATAATAAGACAAATTATTGTCTAACATTATTCCTATATTTTGAATATTAGAAATACTTGTTCCATTATTTGAATTATATTGATTTGAACTAAATCTTATTAAACTTGAATGACTACTTCCCTTTATTGTGGCTGATGAAAAAATATTGTTTATTGTTAATTTTTTATTTCCTGAAATATCAGCTACTAAGCCATTAGCAAATTCACCTTCAATACTTCCACCAATAATATATATACTATCAATTAATGCTGTGGTTTCACCAGTCTGATTTATGTTAATACCACCAATTAAACCTCCTACATATTGTTTTGCAACAATATTTGGATTTACTAAATAAATGTTTTTTATTTGTGTTTTATGTTCATCAGAATCTTTAACATATCCAAACAACCCTGCATATTCCAATGTAGAATCATTAATTTGTAAATTTATTAGCTTATGATTTTTACCATCAAAAGAACCTGTAAAAGGAGTTTCATTTGTACCGATGGGAACCCATTCTTCAGTTAATTCAATATCACTTTCTAATTCATAATGGGAATCAAGGTGATTGTGAATATACTTTAAATCTTCCTCAGTATATATTTTATATGGATTTTCCACAGTACCAGCACCATCAAGAATAGTACCAATATTTAAAGATGTAGTTGCTTCAACATCTCCAATTTTTTGAACTAATCTATAAGTACCCGGATCAAGTTTCTTTATTAAAGAAATTTCTGTATTAATATTATTTGCTGATACAATATTATTATTTACTTGCATTACATTTTCAAGTATTTCAGTATCATTATATAACTCATACACAATTTGAGAATTTGAAGCAATATTTCTTGTTTCTGAATATATCATAAAATTATTTGAGTCAATATCTTTTTCTTCTTCTGTTACTATCAATTGTTCACTATCTACATTTTGCGTAAATACAGATATTGAATTACCATTAATTGATTGTTCAGAACCCGAAATAATAACATCAAAATTACCAGATTCAAGAATTATATTTTTATCAGAAACATCTACTGTATATAATCCCGGATACTCAGTTTGATATGAATCTGTAATTGAATATGTATTTTCACCTATTTGAACAGATATACTATATTGTTGATTCATTAATATTGTGTGAAATTTAATTTTTTGTATTTTTTCTTGATTAGCATGTTTTTTTTCAAATGTTTGAGTCAAACTTTTACTAATACTATTACTAATTAAACCATTATTATAAACATTATCCCAATTTTTATCTTCCATTTCTGTTAATGATGTAATATATGCAAAATCAACAAAATTATTTTGAATTGCATCATAAGTTAAATAAATATATGAGGCAGAATCATTTTCACCCCAAGAATTTTTAACTAGCCATGCACCAGTTCCCTGAGTTAATACTCCGGAATCACACGCTCCATCAACGGTACTAGAATATGTGCTTTTTTTACAATATGAGTATTCATAATCATCATTCCATCCTATTATTTGCATAGCATGTGCAGTCTCAACACGATCAGTACTCCCAATAGGAAAACAAGTTTGGGTAGGATCTAATACATAATATCCATCAGTATTAAGCGCTCCACATTTTCCAGTTGGATCATTTGTTCCAACATATATACCGCCATAATTTGTAATACCTTCTTTAATTATATTTATATATTCTTGACGCAATTCTTCTGTTTTTTCATCATAACAAGCTTCAAAGTCATCAACATCGTTACATTCTTCTGTAACAACCGATTCTATTTTTCCAAAATTAGGCAAATTAACAGTACCATTTACTTCATATAAAGAATTACTATAATTGTGTATTTCATGTAATGGTTTTTCATTTGTCGTTTCTACATATGGCATATAACTATCATCAACCAAAGATAATCCATTAGCCATTAATGTAGTTGCATATATAAAATTACCACCTAGTCCAAGTTCTGCAACCCCATATGGATTTTCATAATCCTTTATTCCATTTGTACTAGCTGCATAATCCAACTGTCTAACTGAAAATCGTGTTGAATTCTCATTTTGTGGCTCATTATTTTTAATCATTAAATGACTTTCAGCATTCTCTATTGTCGCAAAAGCCCAACAAGTTCCCAAACTACCTTGATCATACATTGGGCTAGTATAATTTTTTCCATCTACATTTTCTAAATTGTAAGATTTAGGAAATTCTTGACTAGAACTAACACCAGAAAATACATAATCTACGCTATATGGAGTTGGAATTAACGATACATTTTCCTTTTCTTCACTTGATAGTTGCAAATAAGTTACATATTGCGGATTTAAATACGGAAGATTTTCTTCCTTATTTTTCTCAGTTAATATAACTTCACCTGTTTCCTCATATACTTCTTTTATATAGTTTTGGGCTGCTTTTGGTAAATAAGCGTAAGATTCAGTCTTTAAAATTCTTTCTATTTTATTAGAATTATTAAAATTAATAAAACTAATTAATCCACCAATAACAAACACAAAAGTTACTATCAAAAATATTCTTTTTTTCTTTCTTAACTTCATACTTCTCAAACTCCTCTATTCTCATAAATAATTATATATTATTTTTTAAATTTTGTCTATATCTCCAATTTAATTTTCTTTCGTTTTACTATTAAAGACTTTACTTTCGTTAAAGTATAAAATAATTTTAGAGATTCAGTTAGGAGGTATGTTATGAATTTATGTGAAATTTTGGCAATAAATTTGAAGTATTATCGTAAAAAATATAACTTATCTCAAGAAAAATTTGCAGAAGTTTTAGGAACAACATTATCTTATTTAAATCAAATTGAAAATAATAAAGTAGATGTTAAATCTTCAACAATAGATAAATTTGCTAAAAATATAAATGAATATGATAAAAACTCTAAAATAAAACCAGAAGATTTAGTTACTTACTCAAAAGAACATTTAACTAATTATTCTAGAATAGATGAAAAAAAGAAGGACTAATTTTTTTATAAAAAAGTCCTTTTTATATTACAAAGATAAATCAAAATCATCATCTTTATTTTTATTATATTCATAATCATCATCTAACTCATTATATTTAGGTACACCATAATATCTTTCATAATCTACATAATCAAATAATTCATCTTCTTTTGTTGTATCTACTGAAATATTAACAACATCTTTTTTCTTGAACATTTTATCGTCAAAATATTGCTTTATTTCGCCCACAGTGGCTTGTTTTACTACTTCACTGCCAAGTTGTAATAACTTCCTAAAAAACTTCTTAATCGCCTTTAAAATACCATTTATTCGCTTAGTTAGTTTTTGATTTTCTTCATTAAGTTTATTATTGTTAAATTCTAAAACTTTAATTTCATTTTCATACAAAGTATTTTCTCTTTTTAATGATTGATAACTTTTAGTATAGCTATCAACTTCTTTATATACTTTTTCTAATTTAGGTTGTAAATTCATGACATTTGTAGCATCATCTATAACCTTATTCATAGTATCAAATGTGTCTTTTTTTATTTTTACATACTCTTTATCAAATAGTACATTTTTATTAGATTGCATTTTATCTTGTAAATCCTTAACAGATGCACTTAATCTTTGTGTTTTATTATTTAAATCAATATTAAGTTTTCTAGTTATTTTCTTTAATTCTTTAATATTTATATTTACATTATCACTACCTTTGATACCTCTTTCTAAATCAAATCCTTTTTCAGTTAGTCTTTGATGATATTTATCTTGTAACCCAGATAAATGTATATTATCTTTTATATATTGCTTTTTTGATATTGTATATCTTTCTGTTTTTGTTCTATTATCTAATTTTTTAACAAGTGGTATAACTACACAATGAATATGTGGTGTTTTTTCATCAACATGAAGTGTTGCATGTAATACTTGTTCCTTTGTATAACCTAAATCTTTATAAACAAACTCCATACTAGTATTAGCCCATTTCATTAAATCTTCATTACTCATATTTTTAAAGAATCTATTAGTAGCAGTAAATAGTAATTCATCAGCGACTACATTTCTTGAATTATCTAACATTGTATTAAACTTCCTTTTTCTATCTTCACGTTCTGTTTTCATTCTTTCTTCGTGTTCTTTTCGATATTCCTTTGTAATATTATAAAAACCTTTAACATATTTCTCTGCTAAAGGCACTAATTCTACATTATATTGACTCATATTTAATTTTATATCTGGATTAGATTTATAAGCTTGTTTTTCTCTTTTATTGTGTGATCCAATTTGTGCTAAATCTTGTAATGTAAAAATTGGCTCACTTCTAAATATTGCATAATTTAAATTCATTTATCTACCTCTCTTTCTATTTTTGTATTCAAAAAAAGATATGTCGTTAAACATACCTTTATTAATTTCATAACCTCTTAATAAAACACTTTCAAAAAATTACTTATTCTTATAATATCAAAACGAGGACACTAATTATATATTTATTGATATTATAATATTTAGATTATAATCAACATTTGATTTTCCATTTAAATTTAAACTAAATAATTTATTCTTAATTTTTCCTTTAAAACAAAGCAAATCTGTTTGATTAACATTATTTGTCATTTGTCCTAAACTAGATTTCTTGTTTGAATTGCAAAATATGTTTGTCCTAATGCAACGACTTCTTTACTCG
>CAZXOH010000031.1:0-9609 GCA_964642345.1 uncultured Muribaculaceae bacterium
AATTATTATTTATATGGAAATAAAGAAATTCCTATTGATATGTAAACGAATTTTTGTAAACGAATAATGAACAAATTGAAATAATGCCCTTGTATTTGTAATAATATTAATATATAATATCCATTCAAAGGAGAATGTATATGTTTGTTAGAAATCAAGTAATGTATCATTTTAATAATTCTGAAAAAAGAAAAGATATTTGGGTAGAAGGAAAAACTATAGATACATTTAATTATGTATCTGATATGTGGAATAATGCAATAAACTTTAATACTAAAACTAAATTAAATTCAGATGGATATTTTTCATTTCCTGTAATAATAGATGCTTTTCTAGAAAAAGAACATTCTAATGAAACATATACTCAAATGTTAAAAGAAGCTAGCCGGTTATTAAAATGTTACTCACTTTTAGAACGAGAATTAGTCTTAGAAGAAGTAAGAAAAAAATACTATAAAAAATTACCAAGTAGAATAACATCAATATTTTTATGTGATTCAAAACAAATAGAATATTGGAAAGAAAAACTAACAAATTATAGTGAACCTGATTTGTTTGAAGTAAAAGTAACTGGAAAAATATTCAAATCAAACGATGAATTATTACCCAAAAGTGGTGAAAGTTATTTAACAATGGTGGAACAAGCTAAAAAATATTGGGATGCAGATTTAAAAAATATAGATGAAAAAACATCAGAATATTTACTAGAAGGTAAAATAAAAATATTAGAAAAATGTAAAATTTAAAAGATATAAGAATAAAATTTAGTATATGGAAGATAGACTAAAAGAAATTGAAATAGAAAATTTTGTTTGGATTATTTATATAGGAATAATTTTTTTAAGTTATTTTGCTAACAATTTAGAAAAAAATTTCATAATATATAATGATGAAAATAGTAAAAAAGAATATCAAAAAATAATGATATTTATTTTTTCTGTTTTATTAATTATTTATTATTATTTTGCTAAAGAGAGTTATATTGATATATTAGAATTAAATAATAATGATACAAATAAAAAAAGAACATTAACATATGCTTCATTTATAGGTTCATTTTTAATATTAATAAGTGGAATAATATTTTTAGGAATCGTAATAATAGATAAAGATATTGAAACAGAAATTGCATTTAATTAACACAATTTTACATTTTGTTCTTTATATTTTTTTTTGTTTTTGATAGAATAAATATGAAGGTAGTGATTATATGTATCATTTTATTGGAATAAAAGGTTCTGGAATGAGTGCTTTAGCTCAAATATTATATAATTTAGGTTATGAAGTTCAAGGTAGTGATAAAAGTGAACACTTTTTTACAGAACATGGATTAAATGAATTAGGAATAAAAATATTACCATTTGATGAAAATAACATTAAGGAAGGTATGAAAATAATAAAAGGTGCTGCTTTTGATGAAACAAATCCTGAAGTAAAAAAAGCAATGGAATTAAATCTGAATATATATTCATATTCTGATATGGTTGGAAAATTAACACAAAAATTTAAAACCATATGTGTTGCTGGATGCCATGGCAAAACTACAACAACATCTATGTTGGCTCATGTACTTAATAATATAAAAGGCGCAAATTACTTAATTGGAGATGGAACCGGATTTAGTAATAAAGAAAATGAATTATTTGTTTTAGAATCTTGTGAATATAAAAGACATTTTTTAGCGTACACACCATATTATACCGTTATTACTAATATTGATTATGATCATGTTGATTATTATAAAGATATTAGTGATGTTCTTGATGCTTATACAGAATTTGCAAATAAAACTGAAAAAATAGTAATTGCTTGTGGAGATGATAGGTATACAAGATATTTAGAATTGAATAAACCAATATTTTATTATGGATTAGATGAAGACAACGATATAATTGCTAAAAATGTTATTTATAAAGATGATGGAATTAGTTTTGAAGTGGAAGTAGAAGAAAATTATTATGGATTTTTTGATTTACCAATATATGGAAAACATATGTTATTAGATACTTTAGCTGTAATAGCTGTTTGTTATTATGAAAGATTAGATGTAAAAGAAGTTGCAAAATTATTAAAAACATTTAAAGGCGCTAAAAGAAGATTTACAGAAACTATAGTTAAAGATACAATTTTAATTGATGATTATGCACATCATCCAAATGAAATAAAAGCGACGATAAAAGCTACAAAACAAAAATATCCTGATAAAAAAATAGTAGCTGTATTTGAACCACATACATTTACAAGAACAAAAGCATTTTCTGATGATATAGCTAATATCTTAAATCAAGTAGATTATGCATATATAATGGATATTCACCCATCTAGAGAAAAACAAGAAGATTACCCAGATGTTACTTCTAAAAATATAATAGATAAATTAAATAATGGAGAACATTTAGATATAAATGAAGCAAATAAATTATTGCAACATAAAGGCTCTGTAATATTATTTATGAGTCCAAATGATATATCAACTTTAGAAAATGATTTGAAAAAATTAATTGAGGATGATGAAAATGAATAAAAGAGGTTTTACATTAGTTGAATTATTAGCAGTAATAGTAATCTTAGGGGTATTGTCTTTAGTAGCAATTCCAATAGTGATGAATATTATTAAAGGAGTTCAAAAAAAATCAACTGAAGAAAGTGCTTATGGTTATGTTGAAGCTCTTAATCAAACAATTGTTGATAGTGATTATTCAACTAAAAAGAAAATAAATAATGGTTATTATTACTGTTTATATTTAAAAGAAGAATATGGATTTGAAGTAGGGGGATATACACCATCTGATGATAGCTGGGTTCACATTAAAAATGGTGAAGTGGAAAATTACTCATTAAAATATGAAAAATATGTTATTTCAAATATTGATAGTAAAATAACAATAAATGATACTGTAGCAGCTCATGATGAATGTTTTAAAATAAATTCTAAACAAGAAATGTGCTATGAAAATAATGAAATTATAATTAAAGATAAATAAAATCTTATAGAATTAATCTATAAGATTTTTAATTTTTTCAGTATTTCTAAAATTTATTTTAGCTATTTCATTTAATTTATCAAAACCATATTCATTAACAATTTTTACTCCTTGTTCATCAACTAAATTAGATGCGCCTTTTAATAATTTTATATTTAATTTTTTACTCATTTTATCAAATTCTTCAAGAAAAATATATCTACTAATTAAAGATGCACAAGCAACAGATAAACATTTTACTTCGGCTTTTGGTAAAAAAGTTATATCTTTGTAAACATTTGGAACATCTACTAAATAATTATAATAATTTTTTTTATCAGTAAATTCATCAACAACTACATAATCAGTATCTTTATATTTATCAGTTAATTCAATTAATACTTTATTATGAAGAACGGCTTTGATTTTGTTCATATTCATTGTAGAATGTATTTCATTATATTTTTTATTTGACAATATATAAGTTGAATAAGGAATTCTTTTAATAATTTTAGGAACTATCTCCATTATTTTTACATCATCTAATTTTTTAGAATCAGTTACACCTAATTCTTTCAAAAAAGGAACATCTTCTTTTTTTACATATGTACTAGTTACAACAATAGGTCCAAAATAATCACCTGTCCCAACTTCATCACTACCAATTGAAGTAGAATTGTAAATTTTTGGATCTATATATACATCATTTTTCTTTTTATTTGTTTTATCACTGTTAGTTACTTTTAATAGTTTATTATATTTCTTTTCAGTTGCTATCCAAATTTCACTAGCTAAATCAGCATCTTTTCCTTGAAAAACGATTTTTCCTGATTCGTATAAAGTAACAACTGTATCACCATCTTTTGCTTGAAATATTGCATATGGTGGTGTTATTTCTCTTTTTAAATTATCATAAAATTTATTCAATTTTTCTTTTGTTTTTTCACTTACTTTAAATGTTATTGTCATTTTATCACGTCCTAATAAAATTATACAACAAAAATAGAACAAAAGCAAAATTTATTCATTCTTTTTTATTGTAAAAATTAGAAATATTGATATTATCAAATTAAACTAACAATAAAATCATATTTTTTTGATTTGATTATTAATTAATTGGACAAAAAAATACATAAAAACATATTATTAATTAGAGGTGTGTTATGTTTAAGAAATTAATTAGTTATTTATTCAAAGATTTTTATTTTTTTACAGCAGCATATTCTAATCAAGTATTTCCTGACCCATTAACCAAAGATGAAGAAGAAAAATATTTAGAAAAAATGAAGTTAGGTGATAAAAATGCAAGAAATATTTTAATAGAACATAATTTAAGATTAGTAGCGCATATTGTAAAAAAATATGAACATAGTAAAGTAGATAGTGATGATTTAATAAGTATTGGAACAATTGGACTAATAAAAGGTATCGATAGTTATTCATATAAACATGAAACCAGAATAACTACATATTGTGCTAGATGCATTGAAAATGAAATATTAATGTATTTTAGGTCAAATAAAAAAAATAGTAAAAATATTTCTTTAAATGAAATGATTGGATTTGATAAGGATGGAAATGAAATATCTTTTTTAGATATTTTAAGAACACCAGATCCTGAATATGATTTAAATTTACATCAAAAAGAAAATATAGTAAATTTAAAAAAATATTTTAATATACTAAATGATAGAGAAAAAGAAATAATGATAAAAAGATATGGATTAAATAATACTGATGAAGTAACTCAAAAAGAAATTGCTAAAGAATTAGGTATATCAAGAAGTTATGTTTCAAGAATTGAAAAAAGAGCATTGACTAAAATGTTAAGAGAATTTATTAAAAATAAAAATATTAATTGAAATACAAAAAAAAATATAGTATAATATAGGCAATATTTGTTTGAAAGAGTATTTAATTTAAAACATTTTAGAGAGAATGAAATTGGTGAAATCATTTATGTTAAAATTAAAGAAGACATCAAGCGCAAAATAATCGTATATCTGCGTTAAAGATTTAAAGAGTATAGAAATATCTATAAATTAAGGTGGCACCGCGGGTAAACTCGTCCTTAATTGTAGGTATTTTTTTGTATTTTGGAGGGTTTTATGGAAAAAAATGTAGTAGCAATTTATAAAAAAATAAAAATAGTAGAGGATTTATATTTATATAAATTCAAAGAAATAGTAACTAATGTAGAATATGATTTTATTGATAATACAATTAGCTATATTAAAAACAATAAAAAAATGACTATTTATGAAATGGAAGAGCCTGCATTTACTGTCTCTGATGAAAAAATATGCTTTAGTGATTATGTGGAAATTGAAGACTTAGAAAAAATGTATAATAAAACAGATTATCAAGAATTATTGAATATTTATAAAGAAGAAATTCAAGGTTTTATTAGAATTGGTTATTTTGATTCTGACAATGACATTTTAAAAATAGTAAACAGTGATATATTAGAAATTGAAAGTGCAGAACCGGACATTAGTTTTAATGAGTATTTTTTAACTGGTATGTCAGATTGGACATCAGTAGTTACTTTTCCAACTGAGACAATAGAAGCAATGATTAAAGAATTAGAATCAGGACAATATGAATCATTAAAGGAACGACTTCAAACGATAGTAAATGTTGATAATGTTATAGTTAATAAGGTTCAAGAAAATTTAGAAAAGAAAAATGAAATAACAAAAAAAGAAAAATCAAAGGAAATATCAAATAAAGAATTATTAAATGATGTTATGAATGAATTAAATTCATTAATAGGACTTAATGAAATAAAAAATGAGATTAATAAATTAAAACAATATTTAAATTTTAGAAATAATACTAAAGACAAGATTCTATTATCTGAACCAAACTTAAATATTGTATTTAGTGGTAATCCAGGAACTGGAAAAACAACAGTTGCTAGACTTTTAGCAAGAATTTATTATTTGCTAGGATATGCAAAAACAGATAAATTTAAAGAAACAACTGCTCAAGATTTTATTGCTGGATATGTTGGACAAACTGCAACTAAAGCTCGAGAATTAATAGAAAAAAATAAAAATGGAGTCATATTTATAGATGAAGCATATGTATTTTCTTCAGCAGGTCAAGAATTTGCTGATGAAGCTTTAGTAGAAATAATAAAAGAAATGGAATCTAGGAATACTATATTTATATTTTCTGGATATACAAAAGAAATGGAAAAATTCGTTAAAATGAATCCAGGAATTAAATCTAGAATAGGCTATAATATGGAATTTAAAGATTATAGTACTGAAGAATTATATGAAATATTTGAAGCAAAAATAAAAAAAGCTAAACTAATTGTAAGTCCAAAAGCAAAAGAAAAAATAATTAAAATAATAGATGAAAATAAAAAATTAGAATCATTTGGTAATGGAAGATTTATCGATAATTTATTTGATAAAATAATTATTAATCATTCTTTTAAAATAAATGATTATACATCAATTAGAAAACTAAAAACAATAACAAATGATACAATTGATGATGAATTAATTAATAATTTAAAACCTAAACAAAAAGTAAATAAAATTGGGTATTAAGGGAGGAAATATGATACAAAAACCAAAAGGAACATATGATGTATTTGAAAAAAAAGGTAAAACTATATTAGAAATAGAAAAAATATTAAAAGTTTTGATGGAAAAATATAATTATAATTATATTAGAACACCTTTATTTGAAGCAAGTGAATTATTTCACAGAGGTGTAGGTTCTACAACAGATATTGTTACTAAAGAAACATATGATTTTGTTGATAGAGGAAATCGAAATATGACATTAAGACCAGAAGGAACTGCTGGAGTGGTTAGAAGTTACATTGAAAATAAAATGTATGCTAATACAAGTGGTCCAACTAAAATTTGGTATTATGGTCCTATGTATCGATATGAAAGACCACAATCAGGAAGATTTAGAGAATTTTATCAATTTGGTGTTGAAGTATTTGGGAGTGATTCTCCACTTATTGATGCTGAAGTGATAAGTATTCCAGTAAATTTTTATAAATTGTTAGGATTAAAAGGAATTAAAGTGAATATTAATTCCTTAGGTGATATAGAATCAAGAAATAATTATAGAGAAGCTTTAAAAAAATATTTTGAACCACATTTAGATGAATTATGTGATGATTGTAAAGAAAGATTTAATAAAAATCCACTTAGAATAATTGATTGTAAATTTGATGCTAATTTGGACATAATAAAAAATGCTCCTAAAATAGTTGATTATTTAAATGAAGAAAGTAAAAAACATTTCGAAGAAGTAAAAAAATATTTAGATGCTATGAATATTGAATATGAAGTAAATCCTAATGTTGTAAGAGGATTAGATTATTATACACATACAGTATTTGAAGTTGAAGCAAATGTTACAGGTTTTGGATCTCAAAATGTATTATGTGGTGGAGGTAGGTATAACGATTTAGTAGAAACTATTGGTGGTCCTAAAATACCAGGTGTAGGTTTTGCTTTAGGGTTAGAAAGATTATTGACTGCTTTAGAATTTGAAAATATTGATTTAGTTAAAGACGATAATTTAGATATATATATTATTCCAATGAATACATATGAATATAGTATTTCATTAGGAAATATTTTAAGAATGAATGGATTTAATGTTGAAATTGATTTTACTAATAAAAAAATAGGCAATTGTTTCAAACAAGCTGATAGATTAAAAGCAAAATATATAATTATAGTTGGAACAGATGAAGTTAATAGTAAGATATTAACAATAAAAAATAATGAAACAAAAGAAGAATATAAAATAAATGAAGATAATTTAATTGACTTTTTTGATGAAAAGATAGAGGGATAAAATGAAAAAAAACAATACTGATTTTAATATAAAAAATATAAATGAAATTGTTACATTATATGGGTGGGTTTCTAAAAAAAGAAATCTAGGAGGATTAATATTTATTGATTTAAGAGATAGATCAGGAATAATTCAATTAGTTGTTAATCCAGATACTCCTTGTTATAGCATTGCAGAAAGTTTAAAAAATGAATATGTAATTAAAGTAACAGGAAAAATTGTTAAGAGAGAAAATGTTAATAATAATTTAAAAACAGGTGAAATAGAAGTAACAGTTGATGAATTAGAAATATTAAATACTGCTAAAGAAATACCTTTTAGTATAACTGATGATACAACTGCTTTAGAAGATACAAGATTAAAATATAGATATTTAGATATCAGAAGAAATCCAATTAAAGAAAGATTAATAATGAGGCATAAAATAACGATGGCAGTAAGAGAGTTTTTAAATAATGAAGAATTTATTGAAATAGAAACTCCTATTTTATGTAAGTCAACGCCTGAAGGAGCTAGAGATTATTTAGTTCCAAGTAGAGTTAACAAAAATAAATTTTATGCTTTACCACAATCTCCACAAATATTTAAACAATTATTGATGATTGGTGGTATAGAAAAATATTTTCAAATTGCTAAATGTTTTAGGGATGAAGATTTAAGAGCAGATAGGCAACCAGAATTTACACAAATAGATATGGAAATGAGTTTTGTTGACGAAGATGATATTATGAATTTAACAGAAAAATTAATTTCATTTGTTTTTAAGAGAGTTAAAAATATTGATATTTCATTACCGCTTAATAGAATGAAATATGATGATGCAATTAACTATTATGGATCTGATAAACCCGATTTAAGATTTGATTTAAAAATTAATGATATTACTGATGTATTTAAAAATACTGAATTTACTGTATTTAAAAGTGTAATTGAAAACAATGGAATTATAAATTGTTTAATTGTAAAAAATGCTTCTGATAAATTTTCTAGAAAAGATATTGATAAATTAACTGAATTAGTTAAAACTTATAAAGCAAGTGGTTTAGCTTATTTAAAGATTGCTGATGAAATATCAGGAAGTATTGCTAAAGTTGTAAATGAAATTGAAATAAATGAATTAAAAAATAAATATAATTTAGAAAATAATAATATTATATTTATTATTGCTGATAAAAAAAATATTGTTAAAACCAGTTTAGGGGCTTTAAGAATTAGATTAGCAAATATTTTAAATTTAATTGATAAAAATGAATATAAATTGTGTTGGGTTACTGATTTTCCATCATTCGAATGGAGCGATGAAGAAAATAGATATATGGCTTGTCATCATCCTTTTACAGCTCCAAAAGATTCAGATGTTGATAAGTTATTGAATGATAAAGCTCATTGTTATTCGAAAGCATATGATATAGTTATTAATGGTTATGAAGCTGGTGGTGGAAGTATTAGAATTCATAATCAAGAGATTCAAGAAAAAATGTTTGAAGCTTTAGAACTTACACAAGAACAAATAAAAGAAAAATTTGGATTTTTTGTTGAAGCTTTAAAATATGGAACACCTCCACATGGTGGTTTAGCGCTTGGTTTAGATAGACTTACGATGTTATTATCTAATACTGAAAATATAAGAGATGTAATAGCTTTTCCTAAAACAACTAGTGCTTCTGATTTAATGAGTGATTGTCCTAATTATGTTGATGAAAAACAATTAAATGATTTAAATATAAAATGCAAAGATTAATGCATTTTTTTAATTTTTTACCAAAAATCAAAATTGGTCTAACCAATTTTTAAAATTCACTAG
>CAZXOH010000032.1:0-9590 GCA_964642345.1 uncultured Muribaculaceae bacterium
TATTTTGACAAATGCTGCATTCAAGTAATGTAGAGGAAAGTCCATGCTCACACAATCTGTGACGATTGTAGTGTTCGTGCTTAGGGAATCAATAACCTAAGGTCTAATTTAGAACGACTCTGAAATAACCTAAGTAGAAATATATGGTTAGATTAAGTGTAAAAGTGCCAAAGTGACGAAAAAATCAGAAATGATGGAAGTGGAACGTGGTAAACTCCGCGAGTGAGAAACCCAAATTATGGTAGGGGAACCTAATAAGGGAAAATTAAGAATCTCTTATGGGACCTGGTAACAGGTAGATAAATGTTTGTCGCCTAGTAATAGGAACAGAACATGGCTTATAAAATATTATTTATTAATAAGAAGGTGAACATTTGAAAGAAATCGGAGAAAGTTTAAAAGAAACAAGAGAAAATATGGGCTTAACTATTGAAGAAGTTGCAAGTGATTTAAAACTTAGACCAACACAAGTAGAAAATATTGAAGCTGGTAATGTTGATGCTTTTAAAGATATATTTTTTCTAAAATCATTAATTAAAGAATATGCTAAATATTTAGGAATGAGTTATGAAGATATGGTTGATGAATTTAATGAATATTTATTTGATCGAACTTCAAAAATTTCATTAGATGAAATAAAAAAAGCCAAAAAGAAAGCTGAAAAAAAACATAAAAAAGAAGAAAGAATTGCATCACCTTATACAATAGATAGAAAAATAAAACCTACAACAAAATATGTAATTATAGTAGTTATAGTATTATTAGTGATTGGTATAATTGGAATTATTAAAATAAATCAAAATAATACGAAAACAAATGAACCAACAATAATTAATTAGAGGGAGGATATATGAATTTACCAAATAAAATAACAATGAGTAGAATATTTTTAACAATAATAATAATTATAATATTATTATTTCCATTTGAATCTGCAGGAATTTATTTACCAAAATTATTTGTAAATGAAACACTTGTAGTAGAAATTAAATATATAATTGCAGGAGTATTATTTATTATAGCTTCATTAACAGATTTTGTTGATGGAAAAATAGCACGTAAATACAATTTAATAACTGATTTTGGAAAAATGATCGATGCTATTGCTGATAAAGTATTAGTTAATTCAGTTTTAATTATATTAGCGTCACTAGGATTTATTTCAGCGATAATTCCCGTTGTTATAATTTTTAGAGATACGGTAGTTGATTCAATAAAAATGATTGCTGGAAATAAGGGTCACGTTGTTGCAGCAATTAAAACTGGTAAATATAAAACAGCTTGTATGATGACTGGTGTTACTTTAACTTTATTTTATAATTTACCTTTTGAATTATGGAATATTAAAGTATCAGATGTACTATTAATATTAGCTTGTGTTTTATCTGTAATATCAGCAATAGAATATTATAATATGAATAAAAAATATATATTTGAAAACAACTAAAATTGTTTTCTTTTTTTTAGGAAATTAAAAAAATATGTCGTATAATATTAATAGAAGGATAAAAATATAACATTTTGAACAAATGTTCGACTTTTTGTTGACAATGACTAAATTTTGATTTATAATTAAATTACAATAAGGAGGAAAAAAGAAATGACAAAATCAACAAATGATAAAACTTTAGATCAAGTTTTAGCAGACATAGAAAAACAATTTGGAAAGGGATCAGTTATGAAATTAGGTGATAATGAACATAATGATATAGAAGTTATTCCAAGTGGTTCATTATCTTTAGATATAGCTTTGGGAATAGGAGGATATCCTAAAGGAAGAATAATTGAAATATATGGACCAGAATCAAGTGGAAAAACTACATTTGCACTTCATGCTATAGCAGAAGCACAAAAACAAGGTGGAAGAGTTGCATTTATAGATGCTGAACATGCACTAGATCCAACATATGCAGCAAAAATAGGAGTTAATACTAATGAATTATTATTATCTCAACCTGATAATGGAGAACAAGCTTTAGAAATATGTGAAGCTCTAGTTAGAAGTGGGGCAATTAGTGTAATAGTTATTGACTCAGTAGCCGCTTTAGTACCACAAGCAGAAATTGAAGGTGAAATGGGAGATTCTCATATGGGCTTACAAGCTCGATTAATGAGTCAAGCATTAAGAAAACTTGCAGGAGCAATCAATAAAACAAATACTATATGTATTTTTATTAACCAATTAAGAGAAAAAGTTGGGGTAATGTTTGGAAATCCAGAAACAACAACTGGTGGTAGAGCTTTGAAATTTTATTCTTCAATTAGACTTGAAATTAGAAGAAGTGAACAAATTAAAGATGGAAGCGACATTATTGGAAATAAAACAAATATTAAAGTAGTTAAAAACAAAATGGCTCCTCCATTTAAAACTTGTAATGTGGATATTATGTATGGAGAAGGTGTATCTAAAGAAGGAGAATTAATAGATTTAGCAAGTGATATTGCAGTTTTAGATAAAACAGGATCTTGGTATGCTTATAAAGGAGAAAAACTTGGACAAGGTAAAGAAAATGTTAAAGAAATATTAAAGAAAAATCCTGAAATGAGAGATGAAATAGAAAATCAAGTCCGTGAACACTATGGAATATTAAAAAAGGAAACAAAATAATGTTTCTTTTTTCTATAAACTTAAGTTATTTAGTATTTTTTTACTTTAACACAATTCTCAAACTAAAAACACGTCTTTTAATAAACGTGCATTTACAATGAGAATTCAGACAATTAACAATCAAGCCTTGACTTATTGTGAAAATTTCTTTACAATGATAATAGGTAAAAAGATATTTTACTTATAAATAGAATGGAGGTTATATTATGGATAATATGATTTTCTCCATTTTACTAGTCTTAATTGGACTTTTTGTTGGAATCATAATAGTTTTTATTATTAATTATATTAAAGGAAATATGGCTTCTTCTAAAGCTGAAAAAATAATAGAAAATGCAAAAAAAGAAGCAGATAAAGCAAAAAGAGAAAGTGTTTTAGAAGCCAAAGAAGAAATACATAAACTTAAAATTGAAACTGATAATGAAATAAAAGAAAAGAAAAATGAACTAAAAGAAACAGAAGAACGTATTATAACACGTGAAAATAATATGGATCGTCGAGATCAAACATTACAAAATCGTGAACAAATGCTAGAAGAAAAAGAAAATAATTTAATCGATAAACAAAAAGATATCCAAAATGAACAAGTAAAAATAGAAGAAATCAAAAAAGAACAAATTGAATTGCTAGAAAAAATATCTGGTTTTTCAAAAAAAGAAGCTAAAGAATTGGTTCTAAAAAAAGTTGAAGATATGATGAATTTAGAAATAACAAGTTATATCAAAGATAGAGAATCTGAAGCTAAATTAGAAGCAGATCGAAAAGCAAAAGAAATGTTAGTATCATGTATGCAAAGATATGCAGGAGATGTCGCTAACGAACAAACAGTAACAGTTGTTAGTTTACCTAATGATGAAATGAAAGGTAGAATAATTGGTAGAGAAGGAAGAAATATTCGTACCATTGAAGCAGTAACAGGAGTTGATTTAATAATTGATGATACTCCAGAAGCAATTGTTATTTCATCATTTGATCCTTATAGAAGAGAAATAGCAAGAGTAACCTTAGAATCTTTAATCAAAGATGGAAGAATTCATCCTACAAGAATTGAAGAACTATATGACAAAGTATCTAAAGAAATGAATGTAAAAATAAGAGAATATGGTGAATCAGCTATGTTTGAATTAGGTATCTCAAAAATGGATGCTGAATTAATAGGATTAGTTGGTAAACTACACTTTAGAACAAGCTATGGTCAAAATGTTTTACAACACTCAATTGAAGTTGCTACTTTAGCAGGTCTTTTAGCAGCTGAATTAGGCGAAAATGAAACACTAGCTAAAAGAGCTGGATTACTTCATGATATTGGAAAATCTATTGATCATGAAGTTGAAGGTAGTCATGTTACATTAGGTAGAGATATAGCTATAAAATTTAAAGAAAATGATGTAGTTGTTAATACTATTGAATCACATCATGGCGATGTTGAAGCAAAAAATATAATAGCTGTATTAGTTGCTGTAGCAGATGCATTATCTGCTTCACGTCCTGGAGCACGTAATGATTCATTAGAAAATTATGTAAAAAGATTACAAGACTTAGAAAATATCGCTAACAGTATTGAAGGAGTAGATAAAACTTATGCTGTTCAAGCAGGTAGAGAAGTTAGAGTAATTGTTAAACCTGAAGAAATTGATGATTTAGGAAGCTATAAAATAGCCCGTGACATTAAAGAAAGAATTGAAAATGAAATGCAATATCCAGGAACTATTAAAGTAACAGTTATCAGAGAAACAAGAGCAACAGAAGAAGCTAAATAAGCTTCTTTTTATTTTTTTCTATTTAAATTTAATAATAAATGATATAATCATTATAGGTGATAAGATGAAAAATAAAAAAATCTATTTATTATCTTTTATAATACCAATACTATTAATTATAAGCTATATGTTATTATATAAAATAAAATTTACAGATCTTTTTATATCAGATTTAAAAGAACAATATTCATTTATATTTGATTATTATAAAGAAATACTAAATGGAAATCAATCAATACTATATTCATTTTCTAATGGATTAGGTGGTAGTATGTATGGAACATTTTTCTACTATCTATCATCACCATTAAATTTACTATTAATGTTTTTTTCAAATAATTATTTATATATTGGTATAATTATTCTTATATTATTAAAAATTGGATTATCAGGATTAACAATGTATTATTATTTAAGTAAATCAAATAATAATAGTTCGATTATAAATTTAACATTTTCGTGTTGTTATGCTTTAATGAGTTATAATATACTTTATTATTTTAATATTATGTGGTTAGATATTGTTTATTTAACTCCACTTGTGATACTAGGAATAGATGAAATAATACAAAATAAAAAAAGTAAAAAATACATTTTATTCTTAGTATTATCAATTATTTCTAATTGGTATATAAGTTATATGTTATGTATATTTATAGTAATATATTTTATATTTCATTTATTCAATATAAAAAATAAAAAAGAAATAATAAAAAAATTTATAATAAGTAACATACTTGTAGGATTAATATGTAGTTTTATATTAATTCCAATTATTTTTGAATTAACAAATAAAATTGGTAATAATTTTGAATATGGGTCATCATTAATCAAGAAAATAATGTTTTTCATAAATAATATGGGAATTAACTTAAAAGATAAAAATAATACATATTATACATTTAATATTTATTGTGGAATCTTTCCTTTAGTTTTACTATTAAACTATCTAATCTTTGTTAAAGACAAAGAAAAAAAGTCAATATTTGTTGTTTTAATAATATTGTTATTATCTTTATTTAGTTCTTTATTAACATATATATGGCATGGATTTAGTTATCCAGTTGTATTTAATCATAGATGGACTTTTCTATTTTCATTTTTTATTATTAATATTGTTTCAAAAAAATATTATCTTTTAAAAGAACTAAAATTAATATTAATTATTCCATATTTTATTGTTTTATTAATAGGAGTAATTTTTAAAAATATTAATACTACTTTATTTATAATTAATTTGTTTTTCTTTTTTTCATATATGAAATTATTTAATTTCACACAAATAAATAAAAAATATGAAATAGCTATTTTAATATTAGTCTTAATAGAAAGCTTTTTATTCATTAAAACTAATTTTATTAGTAATATATCAATAATAGAAAATGATATTGAATATGAAACTTATATTAATGAAAAAGAACAATTTTTAGATAAAATAAATAATTTAGATGCTGTAAGAATAACAGGAATAATATATTCTCCAATGGAAAAATTAAGTACAAATAAAGGTAATGCTACTAATTTTTTATCAACTAGAAATTCTAAATTTTATACAAAATTATTAAAAATAGGATATATTTCAAATGAAAATGAAGCTTATGATAATACTACTAATTGTTTAATAAATAGTATACTTGGTATTAAATATTTATATGGAACAAATTTAGAAAATTACTGCTATAAAAAAATAGATAAATTAAATAATACAAAATATGATATATATGAAAATACTCATACTATATCGATAGGATATTTAATAAATAAAAATAAATTATATTTAAATTCAAATAATTCATTTGAAAATATAAATGAATTTGGTAAATTATTTATTGATAAAAATATATATAATATTATTTATAATGAAAATGGATATTATCAAATAGATGATAATGACTATATTTATTTAGAAAATATAGTTGCGAATAAAATAAAAATATTAATTAATAATGAAAAAGTTTATGAAGAAAAATATGAAGACAATAATTTAAAAATATATAGTTTTATTTCTATTGAAAATAAATATAAAAATCAAAAAATAAAAATAGATATTTATGTTAATGATAAAAAAATAGACAATTACTATATAGCAACATTTAATACTAAAAATTATGATTATTTATTAGAAAATAGTAAAAAATTAGATAATATAAAAATAAACAAAAATACTATAATAGGTGATATTTTAGTAGAAAAAGAAAATCAAGAATTAATGTTAACTATCCCATATGATAAAAATTGGAATATTTATATTGATAATAAAAAAATAGATTATAATGATGTAGCTGAAATGTTTATTTCATTTAATATTAATAAAGGATATCATCAAATAAAATTAGTTTATTTTCCAAAATATATTATTATTGGATGTATAATATCTATTTTAGGAATTTTATTATCAAAAATTTATTTTAAAAAGTGTAAAATGAGTATTAAATAATTGATAAATAATTTTAAACGTGCTATACTAAAAATGTATAAATGATAACGTAAGGGTGGTGAAAAAATGAAAGAAGCAGCTGGAGAAGCAAACTTAACAGTAGTTGCAATCATCTTAATTGGTGTTATCGTTGCGGTTGCTACACCAATAATTAATAGTATGATGAAGAATACAAGTAGAAGAGCTTGCTGTATGAATAATGGTGGAGTTTGGACTGACGGTGAATGCTCAGGAGCATCCGCTGAATGTGAAGATTAAATAATAAAGGAGTATAGCTTATGAGAGAAGGAATAGGAAGCGTAGTATTATATAATATAATAATTGTTTTTATCGTTATAACTTTTGGTTTTCTTTCTGCCTCTTTAAGTTATATGAAAGCTTTTAAAGTTAATGGTAAAATTGCTAATGCTTTAGAAAAATTTGAAGGGTATAATTCTTTGTCAGATAAAGAAATAGCAGAAACTTTATCAAGCATTGGATATAGAATATCTACCCCAGATTGTAAACCAAGAAAACATAATAATTATACATATAATCCTGTAGCTGCAGGAAGTTATAAACAACACGAATATTGTATTTATGAATATACACAAGGAACTGATTTTGAAGGTGGATATTTTAGTTATGGGATAGAAACTTATATTCATCTTGATATTCCAATAATAGGTGGATTTTTCAAAATTCCTGTATACTCTGAAACTGAATCAATATTTAAGTTTTCAGCATAAAAAGTGTGGTGAAATATGAAAGAATCAATAAATAATGCACTTATTCTTAATTTAGTAATAATATTTTTATTTATTTTTTTAATTCTATTTGCTGGTTCTACAGCATATACAAAAGCATTTAAAGTAAAAAATAGAATAATAAGTATTATTGAAAAAAGAGAAACAACAATTCTAACTAAAGGATTTAAAGCAGGAGATAATTCTGTTATATCAGAAATTGAATCAACACTTGCTGACACAGGATATAGAATTGAATTAAATGTAAATCAAAAATGTACTGATGCAATGAAAAAAAGATTTAAAAATTCAAATTACACTTATAATGTAGTAGATACAGGAACAAGTACATATAATTATTGTATTGCTGAATTTTATGATGCATCTTCTCCTATGCAAGGAAGATATTATGCAGTAATTACATATATGTATTTTGAAATACCATTAATTGGTAAAACACTAGAATTTCCAGTATATGGAGAAACAAAAACATTAGGTTTATCCTATTAGAAAGGCAGATATTATGAATGTAATAGTAGCAAATAAATATCAATCAATGTTAGAAGGACTTGGAATTGATGTTATCAAGAAAAAAGTTGGTGAATTTGAAGTTGAAGATTTAGTAAATGAATTTCAAAATTTCTTTTTCCAAAGAATGATTTTAGATATAACAGCAATTAAAAATTATAGAGATATAAAAACATTACAAAAATTATCTATTAATTTAGATATGGATAAAGTAATATTATTACTTGATGATACTGCTGATAGTACATCAAGTGATTATCTATCTAAACTTATTTCTATGGGAATTTATAATTTCACAAAAAATGTTGAAGGAATTATGTATTTATATAATAATCCAAATTCTTATAGAGATGTTGCTCATATTCAACAATTGGATTTTAATGGTGGACAAGATGTTGTAGTTGAAAAATACGAATCAACAGTTAGTGGTACAAGAATTATTGGAATAAAAAATGTTACTAAACAATCTGGTGCGACAACATTAACTTATATGATGAGAAATCAATTACAACAAAATTATTCAGTAGTTGCTATTGAAGTAAATAAAACTGATTTTAAATATTTTAATGATCGTAAACTTATTTCAACTACAAATGCTGAAATTGGTAATGTAGTAGCAAGATATACTGACAAAGACGTAATTTTAATTGACATAAATGATAGTGAACCTGCAGAAAGAATATGTAATGATGTTATATATTTAGTTGAACCATCTATTATTAAATTAAATAAATTAATGTTACTTAATAGAAATGCATTTAGAAATTTAAAAGATAAAAAAGTTATTTTAAATCAAAGTATATTAAGTAGTAAAGATGTTCTTGATTTTGAATATGAATCAGGAACAAAAATATTTTATAATATGCCACCATTAGATGAAAGAGAAAAAAGTATTCATTCATTGAATGCATTCTTATGTCGTTTAGGTTTTACTAAACAAGAAAATGGTGAACAAGATAAGAAAAATAAACTTTTAGGTTTATTTGGAAAGTAAAAGTTGACAAATAAAATAAAATAAAGTATTATATCTATAGAAAGCTTATGCTTTAGAGGAGGTTTAGAAATATGTTAAATATTTTATCAAGTTGTGGTGGATTTGAATTTGATCCAATATTACCTGGAGTTACTTCATTAATTGTAACAGCCATAAAAATATTTGTACCACTTATTTTAATATTTTTTGGAATGATGGACTTAGCGAAGGCTGTAATGGCAAATGATGAAAAAGTAATGAAAGAAGCACAAGGCAAATTAATTAAAAGATTTATTTATGCTGTTGCCGTATTCTTAGTTGTTGCTTTAGTTCAAATGGTATTTGGTATTTTAGGTAAAGCAGGAGAATCTTCTGAAAATACAGCTAATAAAACTGAAAAAAGTGGAATTACATCTTGTATTGATTGTTTTGTTAATAATCACTGTAGTTAATAAAATTAAAACAATATTTAATATTGTTTTTTTGTTTATCTAAAATGGTGAGTTCTTAAAGTAAAAGCACGCGATAAAGCCAATAAATTAAAGTCTTAAGTTAAAAA
>CAZXOH010000033.1:0-9358 GCA_964642345.1 uncultured Muribaculaceae bacterium
TGAAAAATACAGAATGGGGTGCTGTTGCTTATTTATCTCATTCTCAATTTGGAATAGGCACTGAAGTAAATATAAATAATAGTGATTCACGTAAAACCGGATATAGTGCTTTACCTTCAACGGATCAACTGACATTTCCAGGAATAACTGGCGATGGTGATAATTATAATCAACCATATAATACCGAAATTGGCTATTTAGCTAGTACAACAGGAAATATAACAGGTGTTTATGATATGAGTGGTGGAACTTGGGAATATGTAGCTGGATATATAAGTGGAAAAACTGGTTCAAGTGGATTAACACCAACAAATTATGATTTAAAATATTTTGATATCTACAAAAGTGATTCTGAGATGGAATCTTGGTCTAATAGAATTCTAGGCGATGCAACTGGGGAGATAGGTCCATGTAAATTTTATTTGGACGGTGATAGTAATGGAAGATATCATAATGGTTGGTATGCTGATTATGCAAATTTTGCTAGTTCTAATTCTAATTTGATTTGGTTTTATCGTGGTGGTTCTAATAGTAATGGTTTACTTGCTGGACAATTTGCTTTTGCTGTTAATACAGGAGAAACAAAAAGTTGGGTCGGTTTCCGTATAGTTTTAACACCACAATAAAAAACTAAATCACAATAGTGATTTTTTCTTTATATCTAATTTAAATTGTGATATTATATAGTAGGTGATGATATGAAAAAAATGGTACTATGTATATTAGATGGATGTGGAATAAGAAAAAATAAAGATGGTAATGCCTTTAAAAATGCAAAAAAACCTAATTTAGATTCACTTATGAAAAAATATCCTCATTCATTATTAAAAGCTAGTGGAGAAGCAGTTGGACTTCCTAAAGGACAAATGGGAACAAGTGAAGTTGGACACATGAATATTGGGTCAGGTAGATTAACATATCAACCATTGGAATTTATAAATAAATCAATAAAAGATAAAACAATATTTAAAAATGAAGAATTATTAAAAACTATAAATCATGTTAAACAAAACAACTCAAAACTACATATAATGGGATTATTATCAGATGGAGGAATACACTCTACTATCAATCATTTGGTTTCACTAATAGATATGGCAAAACAAAATAAAATAGAAAAACTTTATTTTCATATTTTCACAGATGGAAGAGATGTTGAACCTAAAAGTGCTTTAAAATATATAAAACAACTAGAAGAAAAAATCAAAGAAACTGGAATAGGTGAAATAGCTACCATTGGTGGTAGATATTATGGAATGGATCGTGATAATAACTTTGATCGATTAAAAAAATCATATGATACCATAGTATACGGTGAAGGAAAAATATATAATAATATAGAAGAATTAATAAACACTAATTACGAAAAAAACATTACTGATGAATTTATAGAACCAGGTATAATAAATAAAATAACATTAGAAGATAATGATGGATTAATAGTATTTAATTTTAGAAAAGATCGCTTAAGAGAAATGTTAACTTGTATTACTAATCCAACTGAATATCAACAATTAGCACTTGAAAAAGGATTAGAATTAAAACAATTTAAAAACTTAAGCGTAGTTACAATGATGCCAGTTGTTAATAGTGTAAAGGCATCATATGCTTTTCATGATAATGATATGAAAAATATCTTGGTTGATTATTTACATAATCATAATATAAGTCAATTAAGAATAGCCGAAACTGAAAAATATGCTCATGTGACATTTTTCTTTGATGGTGGCAAAGAAGTAGAATATAATGATATGAAAAAAATACTTATACCATCACCTAAAGTTGCAACATATGATATGAAACCTGAAATGAGTGCTTATGAAGTAACTGATAAATTTTTAGAAGAAGTAAATAATTATGATGTTACAATTATGAATTTAGCAAACGGAGATATGGTGGGACATACAGGTAATTATGATGCAGCTATTAAAGCAGTAGAAGTATTAGATGAATGCGTTGGAAAAATATATAAAAAAGTAGAAGAAATAGATGGAACACTAATTATAATTGCCGATCATGGTAACTGTGATGTTATGTGGGATAAAAATCATAACCCTGTAACTAGTCATACAACAAATCTTGTACCTTGTATAATAACTAATAAAAAAATAAAATTAAATAATGGTAGATTATGTGATGTAGTACCAACAATGTTAGAATTAATGAATTTAGAAAAACCAAAAGAAATGACAGGAATTTCATTAATAAAACATGATAAAATAAAAAATATATTTATGATTTTATCATTACTATTTTTATTATCATTATTTGGTATATATACGTATAGATTAATTCACTATTATAGAATTGAACATCCAAAAACAAGTTATACTGATAATACTTTAGCACACAAAATATTAGAAGATAATGAAATAGATGAATTTTATATGCAAGATAATGACTATACATTAAAAGGAAATATTGAAAATAACTATGTCTCATATTCAGGATATTTATGGAGAATAGTAAAAGTTAATAATGACCGAACAGTTAAATTAGTAACAGATGATGTTGTTGGCGCTATTAACTGGGGTGATGAATTAGAATATAATGATTCTTATATAAAATCATATTTAGAAAATGAATTTTATTCTAAATTAACAAAACCAGAAAAATATCTTCAAAAAGCAACTTGGTGTATTGATAAAATTGATACTGAAACTGATATCTGTGAAGAAAAAATTGAATCAAATATTGGTTTATTAACGTATGATGAATATATAAAATCAGGAGCAAATAATGGATATTTAAACATAAATAAATATTGGTGGACAATTAATAAAAAAGATGATAAATCAGTATGGTATGTATTTAAAGAAGGTGGTGTAAATTCTAATAGTATTGATTATAGTTTAGGAGTAAGACCATCAATTGTACTTAAAAAAGATGTAGTTTATAGTGGAACTGGGACAAAAGAAGATCCTTATGTAATTGATAGTTCATATGGTGTAACTACAGGAAAATTTCTTACTTATAGTGGATATTTATGGAAAATAATTGATAAAACTGATGAATATGTAAAAGTTGTTTTAAATGAATGTTTAAAAGAAAATGATACTTGTAAAAAAATGCAATATTCATATACAAGTAATTCATTTAATGTTAAAGAATATAATTCGTTAGCAAATTATTTAAATAATACTTTTTACAATAGTTTGGATAAAAAATATATTATTGATGGAAAATGGTATATTGGAGAATATGATAATAATTATGAAGAAATAAAACAAGAAGAAGTTACATTAAAAGTAGGATTATTAAATATATATGAAAATTCTTTTGTTAATTCTTATATATTAAATTCTAAAAATGATGAGCAATTGTTGTCTTTAAATGAAAATGGTATGTTATTTGCTAATGAAAAAAACACTAAATTAGATATTTATCCTTCTATATATTTAACAAAAGATATTAAAATTCTTGGTGGAACTGGTTCAATAAATGATCCATTTGTAGTAGAATAGGTGTAATATGAAAAATAAAGGTTTTAAGGTATTATTAATTTTAGATGTGGTAGCAATAATCTTTTTGTTTTTTGCATATGGTCCAATCAGTTATTTTAGAGAATTACTTATTACAACTGCAATGACAACAAAAGATCATAAGTTTTTAGCAAGAATTCTATATAGTGAAAAAACAATTGCAAAGGTTACAAATAAAAATTATATAGAAGAAGTAAATGAAAATACAAATAGTGATGAAATAAATTTTCAAAATTTGGAAGAAACTGATAAATATGATTCTAAATATGAAGAACAAGTATTAAAAAAAGGTGATAATAATTTATATAAGATCGTTCAAATTTCAGGTTCAACATATGTAGGATATATGGTAGTAATTTATGATTCATCCAAAATAGATTTAGTTAGTACTAGATATTTAGGAGAAAAAGGTGAATTTTTACAAGAAATGTCTAAATATCATAATTCACTAGTTTCAATTAATGCTGGAGGATTTGCTGATGCTGGTGGTGTTGGTAGTGGTGGTATTCCAACTGGTACTGTAATATCAAATGGTAGTATTCTTTATCAAGGAGTTGATACAGGATGGGGTGGAGGATTAATTGGTTTTAATAAAGACCATGTATTAGTTTTAACTAAGGATTCACCTGATGAAGCTATTAGAAATGGTATGGTTGATGCTGTAGAATTTGGACCTTTTTTGATAGTAAATGGTAAAAGAGCTATAGTAAAAGGTAATGGAGGATGGGGTTTATCTTCTAGAACTATAATTGCTCAAAGAAAAGATGGAATTGTATTATTTTTTGTTATTGATGGAAGACAACCTGGATATAGTTTAGGAATTGATATGGTTGAAATGACAGATTTATTAGTTAAATACAAGGCTTATAATGCCGCTAATTTAGATGGTGGTGCTTCTTCAAGTTTAGTTGAAAAAGGTAATATTATTAATAAACCATGTGCTGTAAGTGTAACTGGGGAAAGATGGATTCCAAATGCTTGGATGTTATTTGATAATTAAAACTTCGATTGCGAAGTTTTTTTGTATATTTTAATGTAAAAAACCGAACAAAATTTCTGTCTTGACAGAAGTGCCTGGGGGGGGGGTATGATATATAAGGAAAAGTAGGGATAATATGAAAAAAAGTATGAAAAAAATATTAAAAAATAGAATTTTTTTAGTTATTATGACATTAATAATAGGAATAAGTGGAACATTATTTGCGGCAACAACCTATAAAGCAAGTGATATGGTCTATAATGCAAGTGATGGAAGTAGTGAAACTATAACAGAAGCATTGAATGATTTGTATGAACTTAAAAAATCTACAGATTGTCCAAGTGGATATAAGTGTATTACTAGAAAAAGTACACCAGAAGTTGGAGATTATATAAAAATGACACCTACATCTACATCATTTACAACAGATACAAGTAAAACAGGTTATTCTAGTACTCAAACAATAAATCCAAGTGAACTTGATATGTGGCGAGTAATAAAAATAAATAATGATGGAACAATGGAAATAGTATCAGAAAATGTATCAAATGAAAGTATCTATTTTTCTGGTCAAACAGGATATAAAAATTATGTTGGATATTTGAACGTGCTTGCGAATCAATATCAAAATAGTAAATATACAATAAAAGCAAGATATATGGGATATAATGGACAAACAGAATATTTGACAGATACAGCTGATACAGTCGATTCATCTTCAACAACTGCACCATGGGATGGTTCGACCGGAAGCAGTACTGTTGAAAGCAAAGGTGGAGGAGATACATTATATACAACAGATACAAATTTAGTAAAAAATGCACTTGGAACATTAATTGCAGGTAACCAAAATGCAAGTCAAGCCGAATATTATTGGTTAGCAAGTCGTTATTATAAAGGTAGTCTTAATGCTACTTGGGGATATTTCGATTATGCTGGTCGTGCTATAAATAATTCGGGAGAACTTTATGACGAATTATATATATATTCTTATAATGGAATTACGGGCTTTTATTTAAATGTCAAAGGATCAAGTCTTCGTCCAATTTTAACTTTAAAATCGGGAATTAGTTATACTCCTGCACTAGGAACAAGTGATGATCCATTTGTATTAAAATAGATAAAAAGTAAAATAATTTAATAAAAAATTAATCTCGTAAAATATTTAAAAATTATATAAATAAGAAAGAAGATAAAATATGAAAAAAATATTAAAAAATAGAATTTTTTTAGTTATTATGACATTAATAATAGGAATAAGTGGAACATTATTTGCAGCAACAACCTATAAAGCAAGTGATGTATTATATACGTCAAGTGATGGAATAAGTATGAATGTAAATGAAGCAATAGAAGATTTATATAAAAATTTTTGCCCAAGTAAATATAAATGTTATAAAACACATGCAACACCAGAAATTGGCGATTATATAAAAATGACACCAAAATCTACATCGTATAAGACATCTACCAGTAAAACAGGATATTCTAGTACTCAAACAATAAATCCGAGTGAACTTAACTTGTGGAGGGTAATAAAAATAAATGATGATGGAACAATGGAGATAGTTTCAGAAAATGTGTCAAGTGTAAGTATTTATTTTTTAGAGGGAACCGGATATAAAAATTATGTTGGCTATTTGAACGTGCTTGCGAATCAATATCAAAATAGTAAATATACAATAAAAGCAAGATATATGGGATATAATGGACAAATAGAATATTTAACAGATACAGCTGATACAGTCGATTCAACTTCAACAACTCCACCATGGGATGGTTCAACCGGAAGTAGTACTGTTGAAAGCAAAGGTGGAGGAGATACATTATATACAGTGGATACAGATTTAGTAAAAAATGCACTTGGAACATTAATTGCGAGTACAAATGATGGAGTTTTAAGTGAATATTGGCTTGCTAGTCGGTATTATAGTTCTTCTACTTTCTCATTGTTTTCTTCTACGTCATTTTATAATGGGCGTGTTGTTTCAATAGCCGGTAGTGTTTCTTTTTCTGATATATGTGTTGGATGCTCTGTTGACTGGGCTGCTCCTTCTGCGTCTCTTCGTCCTATCCTAACATTAAAATCAGGAATTAGTTATACTCCTTCATTAGGAACAAGTGCTGATCCATTTGTATTAAAATGATTTTATATTGAAAAAACTGAAGTTTAGAAAACATTCTAATTATCAGTTTTTTTTATTTAAAATTATTAAAAAACATTTAAAAACATACATTTGTATGATAAACTTGATATAGAGGTGATTGTGTGGTAGCAGTAATAACAGGTGGAGCTAAAAATATTGGAAAAGCTATTGCTTTGGAATTTGCTAAAAACGGATATGATATTGTAATAAATTATAACAATAGTGAAAAAGAAGCAATTGAATTAGAAAAAATAATAAAAAAAACATATAAAGTTAATACTTTAATAATTAAATGTGATATAAGTAATGAAATAGAAGTAAAACAAATGATAAACAAAATAATTTTAAAATATCCAAAAATAGATGTCTTAATTAATAATGCAGCAATAGAATTAAATAGTGAATTAAAAGAAAAAACAAAAGAAACTTTTAATAAAGTTTTAAACACTAATTTAGTTGGAACATTCTTAGTTAGTAAATATGTTAGTTTTCATATGGAAAAAGGATATATTATAAATATATCAAGTAACAATGCAATAAATAAAAATGATCCAAATACAATGGAATATGATGCTTCAAAAGCAGGAATAATATCTTTAACACATAATCTTGCTACAGCTTTAGCGCCAAATATAAATGTAAACTGTATTGCACCAGGTTGGGTTGAAACAAATGAAATAAAAAAACTAAATAAATTATTAGATAATAAATTTATAGAAGAAGAAAGCAAAAAAATATTAAAAAAAAGATTTGCAAAAGAAGAGGAAGTAGCATCTTTAGTTTATTATTTAACAACAAACAATTACATAAATGATACTATAATAACAATAGATGGAGGTAGTATTTAATGAATGTACAAGAAAAAGAAATTGAAGTAATAGAAGAACTAAAAAAAATAGATAATATATGTTTATTTAATAGTAAAAAAGTATTAGATGCTTTCAAAAAAAATAATTTATCCGAAATTCATTTTAATAGTACAACTGGATATGGATATAATGACTCAGGTAGAGAAACAATAGAAAAAATATATAGTGATATATTTAAAGCAGAAGATGCTTTAGTTAGAAGTCAATTTATTTCAGGATCACATGCATTAAATGTAACTCTTTTTGGATTATTAAGACCAAATGATACAATGCTTTCAATTTCAGGTTTACCATATGATACATTACATGAAGTGATAGGAATTAAAGAAAATAAAAGTTCATTAAAATCATTTGGAATAAAATATGAACAAATTGATTTAATAGATAATGATTTTGATTATGAAAAAATAGAAAAAAAATTAAAAGCAAAAAAAATTAAATTAATTGAAATTCAAAGATCAAAAGGATACTCAACTAGAAAAAGTATAACAATTGATAAATTAGAAAAAATAATTAAATTTATCAAAAATATTGATAAAGAAGTAATAATTATGATTGATAATTGTTATTGTGAATTTGTTAGTACTAGAGAACCAATAGAAATAGGAGCGGATATAGCAGTTGGATCATTAATAAAAAATTTAGGCGCTGGAATTACTCCAAATGGAGCTTATGTTGTAGGTAGAAAAGATTTAATTGAATTAGTCAGTGAAAGATTAAATTTACCAGGTGAAGGAAAAGAAGTTGGACCAACTTTAGGGATGAACAAATTAATTCTACAAGGATTATATATGGCTCCAAGTGTAGTATCATCATCACTTAAAACAGCAATTTTAACTAGTAAAGTAATGAATGATTTAGGTTATGAAGTAGAACCAAAATATAATGAAGAAAGAGCAGATATTGTTCAAAGTATAATATTTCATAATAAGGAAGATTTAATTAAATATGTAGAGGGAATTCAATTAGGATCAGCAGTAGATTCTAATGCAATTCCTATACCTGTTGATATGCCAGGATATGATGATCAAATCATAATGGCATCAGGATCATTTACTCAAGGATCTTCAATTGAACTTTCTTGTGATGGACCAATTAGAGAACCTTTTGTAGCATATCAACAAGGTGGATTAACTTATGAATATGGGAAATTAGGTTTACAAAGTGCCGTAAATAGAATTCTTGAATATAAAAAATAATTGTGATATACTAAATAATAGGTGATAGTATGGAAAGAAAAAACAATGAATTTATTTTATGGATTGTAATTTGTGCAATAATAGGACTATTTATTTGGCAAATGCCTAATATTGAAAGATTAATATTTGGTCGAGCAAAAAAAGATAAAACAGAAGTAAAAGAAGAAACAAAAGAAGAAAAAACTGAAAATGTTAAAAGTGGAAGAATTACTTGTGGTATGACAGGAGAAAATAACGAAACAATTGAATATCAAATAGCATATACAGATTCAAAATTAACAAAAGTAACAGAAATAATTACAGCAATTTATGAAACAAATTCAGATGAATATAAACAAGCTTTAGAAATTTGTAATAACACTGAAAGTAAATATGCTAACCAAGAAGGATTTACCGCTACATGTACAAATGATTATTCAGTATTTGAAACTAAACGTGTTTATGATTTAAAAGAATTTAAAGAATTTACTATAGATAACGAAACTGTATCTATAGATATAAGATATAATGAAGATATCAATTCAGTTATAAAAAAATATCAAGAAAAAGGTGCTACATGTAAATAAAATTGATTTAATATCAATTTTTTTTCTAAAATTTGACATAAAAAAACGATAATGATATACTCTATAAGCAAGGGGGAATAATGTAATGGAAAAAAAACTAAGATTAAAATTAATTG
>CAZXOH010000034.1:0-9253 GCA_964642345.1 uncultured Muribaculaceae bacterium
CTTGATCTAGCTATTACAGAACCATTTGCTGTTAATGTTATTGCTTTACTATATGTATTCCATGTTTTTCCACCATCAATACTATATTCATTTGTATATCCTGATGCATACGTGATTGTTACTGTTTTACTTTGTGCCCAACCACTAGGACTTACTGTATATGTTGGAGTTGTTATTGAAACTGTTTCAATGCTTTGAGAAGCGCTTTCTAATGAATTATTAGCTTGATCATAAACTTTAACTTTAACATTATATTTTCCAGTTGATAATCCTTTAAACTCATAAACGTTACTATCTTGAAGACTTGTCCAAGTTGAACCATTATCTTTACTGAATTGATATTTTACAATTTTTGAAGTTTTATCAGTACCAGATGCTGTAACTTTAATTGAATTACTTGTTTTTGTATAAGTAAATGTTGAAGTTGTTGGAGCATCATTATCAATTTCAGTTACTGTTTGAGCAGATGCTGTAACTTTATTTGTACCATCTGTAATTCTAGCAATTACTGTTCCGTTAGCATTAAATGTTAATGGTTTACTATATGTATTCCATGTTAATCCACTATCTAAACTATATTCATTAGTATATCCATTTTGATAAGTAATTGTTACTGTTTTACTTTGTGCCCAACCACTTGGTGTTACACTATAAGTTGGTGCAATTATTGAAATAGTTTCTATTTCTTTTGTTTCACTTTCTAATGAATTATTTGCATTAGTAGTTTTAACATTTGTATATGTACTATTAATTACTTTAACCTTGATATTATATTTACCAGTTGTTAAATTACTAAATGTATATTTATTTGATGTTTGAACATCTGTCCAAGTTGTTCCACCATCTTTACTAAATTGATAATATTTAATTCCTGCTTCATCATCTGTACCACTTGCTGTCACTATAATTGAATTACTTGTGCTTGTGTAAGCAAATGTAGCTGATGTAGGAGCAGATGTATCAATTTCAGTAATTGTTTGTGCTGCCGCACTAGTTGTATTAACTCCATCTGTAACTCTTGCTATTACAGATCCATTATTTGAGAATAATAATGCAGATGTATATTTTTCCCAAGTTATACCACCGTCAGTACTATATTCATTTGTATATCCGTTTGGATATGAAATAGTAACTGTCTTGCTTTGAGCCCAGCCACTAGGACTTACTGCATATGTTGGTGTTCCAATTTCAGTTGTTGTAATTGTTTTAGTTGTAGTTGCTGTTAAATTATTTGAATTTGTAGCAATTACTTCTATTTTATATTCTTTATTACTAGTTAAATTGGTAAATTTAACTGTACCAACATCATCGATTGTTTTAGAATCTATTTTTTGATTATTATCATATATATTAATAGTATAATTTTTTATATATGATTCTTCTTCAGTTGCAAAACCATTTAAAATGTTTACCGTAATACTATTACTTGTTTTAGATAAAACTAAACTATTTTCATTAATAACGGGTTCAGTTGTATCTAATTCATCACAGTCTTTACGTATAACTAATTTATTTATAGGTCCTGAAGCACAAAATTCTTTGTTGCGAACTTTGTCTGCAACTATTTTTCCGTCTTCATCTTTAAATGTACCACTTATAAAATCAGAATTAATATTCAGATTTTTAACTTTTATTCCATCGTCTGGTATTTCAGATAGACCATTTTCAAATAAATACATTTCTATCTGTCTACTTGATATTTTTACACTGTCTTCAAAAGAAGCTTCCTTTGCTTTATCAATTATTCCTAATACTAATGGAACTGTTATTAAAGACAAAATTGCTAGTACTACAATTATTGCCAATAACTCAACTAACGTAAAACCGTATTTTCTTTTCATATACTTCTTTCTCCTATCTTACAACATCATTCTACACTTTCAAAAAATTAATGTCAATAGAATGTTAACTTTTTGATACAATTTTTTTTGAGATTGAAATCCCATCACCTATTTTATAGAATGTAGTGACAAACTCTTTATTATTTTTTAAAAATTCAGTATAATTGTTTAATTTTCTTACTAATCCTCTTACATTCCTACTTTCAATTTCATTTATATTTTTTTTAACTAACCCATGAAAATTTAGATTATCAGAAACAATAACTCCATTTTCATTTAAATTAAATTTAAATTTTTCAAAAAATTTTATATATTGACTTTTAGCTGCATCAATAAATATTAAATCATATTTTTCCTTCAATTCAATATTAAATGCATCATCATAAATAACTTCAATTTGATTATTTAATTCAAATTCATCAATATTTTTTAGTGCTTCTATATATCTATCATTATCTCTTTCAATTGTTGTTATTTTTATTTCTTTATTAATTAAAGCCATGCGTATTGCAGAATAACCTATTGCTGTTCCAATTTCTAAAATAGTTTTTATATTATTTTCTTCAATATACTTTAATAAAAATTCAATCCCATCTTTCATCATAATTGGAACATTATTTTCTTTCGCATATTCTTCTAAGTCTAATATTCGTACCATAGTCCATTCCTTTTCAATTCATTAATTTTATTAATATGTTCATTATATGTTTTAAAGAAATATGTTTTTTTATTTTTATCAGCAACAAAATAATAATAATTGTGTTGAGTTGGATTTATTGCTGCTTTTATTGAATCAATACTTGGAATACATATTGGTCCAATTGGTAATTTACCTGCCATTTTAGCATGTCTTGTATTATAATCATTATATGTATCAATTTCTGATTGATATAAATCTCTTTCACTTACATCAACTTTAATTCCGTAGTAAGTTGTTACATCACTACCTAAACTCCAACCACTATTTAGTCTATTAATAAATACACCAGCTACTCCAGCTCTATCATCACTATTAGCTGCTTCCATTTCAATTATAGATGCTAAAGTTAATATTTCATGAACACTATATTTACTATTTAAAATTTGTTGTTTATATGGTTCTAATTTTTTTTCCATATTATCAAGCATAGCATTAAATATATCAGTAATATCTCCATTTACATTTACTTCATATGTATCTGGAAATAAATATCCTTCTAATGAATAATAAATTTTGTCATTTTTTATTGTTTCATCTAAAAACCAATATTTATCAATAATTTGATTTAAATAGTTTTCATCTTTTAATATTTTATATATTTCTTCTTCACTTATATTGGTATTTGCTGTTATTACTTTTACTATACCTCGCATATTTATTCCTTCTTTAAAAGTAATATTTATATACTTACCAGATGAATGAGGGCCTTTATTAAATGTTTCAATTATTTTTTTAACATTCATATTTTTACTCAAATAATATGTTCCTGTTTGTAAATTACTTTGTTTATGGATTTTAACATATATTTTATAAAAAAATTCTGATTTTATTAAATGGACTTGTTTTAAAGTAGACGCTAACGAACTATATGTATCTCCATCTTCAACTTCAAAAACAATTTCTTCTTTTTTATTAGAAACACTACTTAAATTGTAGTTATAAATTATAACTGGTATTAAAATTATAACTATTATTGTTATTAAAATTGGTTTCTTTTTTAATTTTCTTTTTTTCATCGTCAAAAACGAGCAATTATTGCCCGTCTCCTTCAGTTACATTTTTTTGAATTTCATCTAAAATAGTTTCAATTATTTTCCATTCTTTATCTGATTCTATTGGTAATAATCTTGGGTTTTCTTCTTTTGGATCATATATTGATGCATAAACTTTTGTGTTTCCTTCATCATCTATTGTATTGTCTGTATAAACCATATAACTTTTTTTTGTTTCATCAGAATCAAAAGTAAATAATACTTCACATTCTATTTCTTTTCCTTCATCATTAAATACTTTAAATGTCATTTTTTCTTCTTTCATATTTTCATTCCTTTCATTTTGTCTAAATATGTTTGTAATATTATATTGGCAGCTAAAGAATCAATTTTCTTTTTTCTTTTTTTTCTTGACATATCTGCTTCAATCATATAATTTGTTGCTTCAACTGTAGATAGTCTTTCATCTTGTAATATAACTTCAATATTTAGTTTTTCTTCTATCATTTTTTTAAATTCTATTGTTGTATTCGCACGTTCTCCTACTGTATTATTCATATTTTTGGGTAATCCTAAAATTATTTTTTCAATTTTTTCATTAATTATTATTTTTTCTAATTCAGGAATTAATTCTGAATATTCAGAGTCATTAAATCTAATTGTTTTATAGGCAGAAGCTATTGTACCTGTTGCATCACTTTTAGATATTCCTAATGTTCTTGTTCCTAAATCAAGGCCTAAATATCGCATTTTATAAATTCCTTAATTAGTATTTCTAATGTTTTACTACGATCTAATTTCATAATCATATTTCTAGCATTCTTATAACCAGTTATATAACCTGGATCGCCACTCATGAAATATCCAACAATTTGGTTAATTGGATTATAGCCTTTTTCTTTTAAGATATTATAAACTTCTTCAAGGGTTTTTTTTATCATTCCCTGTTCAAAATCATCTAAAGCATAAATTTTTGTTTCTTCCATTAAATCACCTACTCTATGAATACATTTCTATTGTATCAAAATAATAAAAAAAAAACAATTATAAAAGAAAATTTATCGGATTTTTTTTATAAGCTGTTCATTTTTTTGATTTTTGATTTTATTGATTAATTTTATTACTAACAATATTTCTATTTTATCTTTTTTACTATTTGCATTGTTAAATAAACCGTTTAAATAATTTTCATATATATCTAAATCTGTAATTTTAGCAAATTTCAAATTATTTTTAATATAATCTAAACTAAATTTTTCATTTTTAGAAATTATTTCTTTTTTAATTGCTTTCTTTAATTTTTTTAATTTTTCTATTTCTTTTTGATTATTTTTTTTAGTTTCCACTTCAATACTTTTTCTAACACATTTATATGTATTTTGTAATTGTCCTAAATTCATTTTTTCAATATTTAACATATTTATAATATCTATTTTTTTGTTTGGACCCTTTTTTAAGTCAATATGAATTATTCTATCAAATATTTCTTCAAAGCTTTCTTCACTTGATTTTTTAGATTCAAATTTAATTACTGTTTTAGCTTTTTCATTTGGAAATAATTCTATTTTTTTTAATTTCTCAATAATTTCAACTAATTTCTCTTGTCTTTTTTTTGTTTCTATTTTTTCTTTATTACAATTGTAAAAATATTTAATTATTGTTTGCATATACTCCCCTATTACAGTCATTTTTAATTTTTCTCAAATTTTCTCTTATGAGTTTCCAAATATACTTTTCTCAAATGCTCATCAGATATATGTGTATATACTTGTGTTGATGATAAATTTTTATGCCCAAGTAGTTCTTGTACACATTTTAAATCAGCACCATTGTCTAATAAATGTGTTGCGAATGTATGCCTTAACATATGTGGACTTATATGAAAGTCAATCATTCCTTTTTTTAAGATATTATCAATTATTACTCTAACTCCTCTGTCTGTTAGTTTATTCCCATTTTTATTTATAAATAGATATGTATGATTAGGATTAAAAGTGGCTCTCATTTTTAAATATTTTTCTAAATAATTACTCAAAACTTTTCCATATAATACTATTCTCTCTTTATTTCCTTTTCCCAATATTTTGATTGTTTTTTCATCAAAGCTAATATCTTCTATTTTAATGTTTACTAATTCACTTACACGAACTCCAGTTGAATAAAGAAGTTCTAATATTGTTAAGTCTCTCATTCCTAAAGGTGTATTTTGATCAGGAATTGAAAGTATTTGTTCTATTTGTTCATAATACAAATATTTAGGTAATTTTTTATCTAATTTAGGATTACTTATTAATATCATTGGATTATTTTTTATTTTGTTTTCTTTTAATAAGTATTTAAATAAGCTTCTAAGTGAACTTATATGACGAGCAATTGTCTTTTTTTCATATTTTTGTTCATACAAATATTCTAGAAATTTTCTTATTGTTTGATATTCTATTTTATCAAAATTTTCTATATTGTTTTCTTTTAAAAACTCTAAAAATGTTTTTAAATCTTTTCCATAATTTATAATGGTTAAATTTGAATAATTTTTTTCTATTTTTAAATATTTTAAAAAGTTAATTACGTCTTTTTCCATTTCTTTCACAGTTTAAATAATCAACATAATCTTTCATTCCTAATCGATATTTATCACCGTTTGATAAGTTATTTATATCTATTTTATCTAAATGAGAAAATACATTATCTAATCCACCTTTATCAAATAATATTTGAATTATTTGATCATCAAATGGAGCTTCTTTTATTTTTCTTGCTTCTTGACACATTTTTTCTAATTTTTTTTTGTAAGTAAGTTCTTCTAATTCATTCATAGTTATTTGTCCTCTTATATTATTTATATCGGATAGTTTCTTTATTTTATCATAATATTCACTTCTACTATCCCGATTATTTAATCTTTCTATATAGTCTTTTATTATTTTTTTTGTTAATTCATTTTCTGTTAATTTATTATTTTTTTTATATAGTTCATCATAAATGTTCCACATAGATATTATGTTCCTAATAAATGGATATGTATCAATTTTATTTTTAAAATTATATTTTAAATCAAAGTTTATTTTTTGTTTTTTTAATATTTCCTCTTTTAAACGTTTATCTATTGTAGAATAAGGATTTTTCATAAATTCTCTAAATGATTCTGAATTATTAAATTTTGTAATAAATTTATTCATAAATAATTGTAATTCTTCATCATTTATTGGTTCTCCAAATAATCTTTTTTTTCCTATGTTAGAAAGCAATTGCATTCTATCTTTTTTTTCATGATTTTTATATATAATTTCAAATTCATTTAAATATTCAATTTTATTTTTTTGATTTTTATGCGTTATAAAGATATCAGCATCTTTAGATTTAATGTGTCCATTTTTAAACATTTGTTCTTTCATTTGTTGTTCATTTTCAAACTTAGTTGTTACAATGTCTATAGCACTTATATCATTTCTAAATTGTTTTTTTTCTTCTATGGTTTTATTTCCTAAATACCATTTTTGATCTAGAGGAATTGAATCTACTTCATCTTTATATTTAACAATTAAATAATATTCTCCATTTGTTATATAATTCATAAATATCACCAGCTATATTATATCAAAATAAAGAAAAAATACAAAATATCTTTGTATTTTATAAATTAAATTTATTGTGGAGTTAAAACTATACGAAAGCCTATGTCATTCCAGTTGCTACCTCCAGAAGAAGAATGAGAAAATTGTGATGCAAGTCCACCATCATTAATATGTCCACCACGAGTATAATAATTCGAATAACTATTAACAAAATAAGTCTGATCTGCATACCAACTATTATGATTTCTAGTCCATCCATCCCCATCTTTATATATTGTAAAAGGACCCATCTCAGTTGTCGCATCGCCTAAAATACCTACACCATATGTTTCATAAACATCATAGTATTTCGAATCATAATTTGAGGGTTCAAAAGAGGATGAAGCACTCGACAAATCATAATAGTATCCTGCTACATATTCATTGGCTCCTCCACTCATATCATAGACGCCTGTTATATTTCCTGTTGTACTTGCTAAATATCCAACTTCTGTGTTATAAGGTTGATTATAACTACTCCCATCACCAGTATAATCCCTACCACTTGATAGAAATGTTTGTAAGTTTATTGATGGTAAAGCACTATATCCAGTTTTAAAAGAACTATTATTATTTGTATTTACTTCATAATTTATTCCAAATACTGAATGAGAAAGATAGGCCACTGCTCCCCATTCTGTATTTTTCATCATATGGCTGTCTAAATCTCGTTTATAATTATAACTAGTTAAAAATATATTATTAATTTTTATATATCGCCAACTATAAACGTTAGGTTTTATTATTACCTTAGTTGGTTCATTTGCATTAACTTGAGCAGCTGATGTACTTGTTGCTCCATTATATCCAGTATCAAATTTTCCGACCCAAAATCCATTACTATTAAAAGATGTAAAAGCTGGATGAGTTAACCATTCTCCATTATTACTTCCAGTACTTGGTGCTGTATCTTTTGTTTCAAATTCTATTTCTATTGAATGTACATTAGAATAGACATTTTTACTTATAAAAGTACTACTATCGCTTGAATATGATGTTTCAACATTCCATAATTTATATCTATATCTTGGTATCCATACAAAATATGACTGAATTGAACTTTCAGGTATTGTATCTCCAACACTATATGACCCACTTGATAATATTACAGCATTAGCCCATTTTTTATCACAATAATTATACCATTTACTATTTGTATCAGCATATTTTACTGTTCCATTGTCACTTATTGTAACAGGTATCATACCAGTACCTAAAGTAGGAATAGCTACATCGGTTGCACATCCACCAGTATTCATTTTATCATATAGTTCATTTAAAACATCACTTACACTTTTACTACTGCCATTACTAACATTATAAGTAAAATCAGTTGCTTTATAAACTATTGCAGCATAGATACTTATACTCATTACTATAATAGCAGTTATAATTACTAAAAATATCTTACTTTTTATAATTTTTTTCACTAAAACTCCTACTTTCTTATATATATCTAATTAATTTATAACAAAATTAGATAAATTTATTATGGTGTTAAAACTATGCGAAAGCCAATATTAACACTTGCGGCACCTGTACGACCATCAAAGTAGAATTGTCCTGCAAGTGTTCCATAGCTGTAGTGACCACCGCGTCCAAACCAAGGATTAGAAGAGTCAACAAAACTTGATTCATCACGGTACCAACTATTATGATATCTTGATGTACTATCATTATCAACATAATTTCTAAATGGACCCATTTCTCCTGTTGCATCTCCTAATATACGATACGTATAACTTGTATCTGAAGATGAACTATTATAAACATCAAAATATTTTGAATCATAATTTGTTGGTGTTAATCCACTTGAGCCTGTGTTTCCGCTTATATATCCTGCTACAAACTCCCAAGTTCCACCACTCATATCATAAACACCTGTTATATTTCCTGTTGTACTTGCTAAATAGCCAATTTTTGTATTATATGCCAAATTATAATCACTACCATCACCAGATGTTCCAGGATATGTTTGTTGGTCTGTCGAAAGTAAAGCACTGTATCCAGTTTTATTTGAACTATTATTATTAATATTTACTTCATAACCAATTCCAAATTGAGAATGAGATAAATAAGCAACAGCACCCCATTCTGTATTTTTCA
>CAZXOH010000035.1:0-9053 GCA_964642345.1 uncultured Muribaculaceae bacterium
AAGATAAATATATAATGTCATATTGTAGTGATGAAAGAATATTTAATACGACATACGAATTACAAAAATTATAGTGTTAAATATTAAATTTTATATTGTATTAGTCATTCTATATAATTTGTAAAAAGAACTTTTCATATATTATATTGGGTGGTAAAATGATGCCAAGTATTCAGATAAGCGAATTATTAACATATAATAATCCAATTATTGTTGATATAAGAAATAAACAAAATTATAATAATAATCATATTGATGGAGCTATCAACATACCTTATCAAGAATTAATTATGAATCCAAGTAAATATTTAGAAAAAAATAAAAAATACTTTATATATTGTCAAAAAGGAATAACTAGTACAAAAATATGTAATATATTATATAATCAAGGATATAGAGTTGTTAATATTATTGGTGGATATGAAGAATGGATAATGAAAAAATAAGAACTCTACATAGAGTTTTTATTATTATCTTTAAAAAAAATAATATTTGTATTATAATAATAGTAGGTGAAAAAATGGAAAGTATAATATCATATATAGTGGAATGGATAGAATTATTTGTAAGTACACATAATATTTTTTTAAATTTATTAGTAGGTATATTAATAATAATTTTAGAATCAATTATTCCTGCATTACCTCTTTCTGTATTTATAGCTATTAATGTAATAGCATTTGGCCCAATAATAGGATACATTACTTCGTGGATTGGAACAATGATAGGATGTACAATAAGTTACTGGTTTTTTAATAAAATTAGATTACTTGCATATAGGAAAATATACAAACATACTAAATTAATCAATTTTATAAATAAAATAAATGAAATAAAATTTTCAAATTTAGTTATCATTTTAGCAATGCCATTTACACCAGCATTTACAATTAATATAGCAGCTGGATTATCAGAAATGAAATATAAAAAATATTTTTTAGCATTACTTTGTTCAAAAATATTTATAGTATATTTTTGGGCTTTTATAGCAACAACATTTTTAGAAAGTATAACTGATATAGAAGTTTGTATTAAAATAATAATTTTAATATTAAGTGCCTTTATATTATCAAAAATAGTAAATAAAAAATTTAATTTATAGGAGGAAGAAATGGAATATATAATAATAAGTTTATTAGTTGTAATATTTATTTTAATATTAGTACTAATATTAAAAAACAATAATTCAAATGAATTAAACATAACTGAAAGACTAGGAAAACTAGAAACAAATATGATAAGAGAATTTGGTGAATTTAAAAACACACTAACAAAAGAAATGAATGATGATTTTACTAACTTAAATGAAAAAATCGAATATAAACTAAGACTAATCAATGATCAAGTAAATGAAAGACTAGATCAAAATTTTGAAAAAACAAATAAAACATTTACTTCAGTATTAGAAAGATTATCTAAAATTGATGAAGCTCAAAAGAAAATTGACACACTATCTAATGATATAGTTTCATTACAAGGCGTATTAACTGACAAAAAAACAAGAGGAATATTTGGTGAGGTTAATCTAAAAAATATAATGGCAAATGTATTTGGCGAAAGCAATGATAAAATATATAAATTACAATATGGATTTGAAAATGGTACAATAGTTGATTGTGCTTTGTTCGCACCCGAACCATTAGGATTAATAGGAATTGATTCTAAATTTCCGTTAGAACATTATCAAATAATGGTAGACAGAAAAATAAGTAATTTAGAAAGAGAAAAAGCTGAAAAAATGTTTAGAATGGATATGAAAAAACATATAGATGCTATCCACGATAAATATATAATACCTGGTGTTACATCAGACCAAGCAATACTATTTTTACCAGCTGAAGCTATATTTGCTGAAATAAATGCTCATCATAATGATATAGTTGAATATGCTTATAAAAAAAGAGTATGGATTGCAAGTCCAACAACTTTAATGAGTACGTTAACAACAATTCAAGTAGTAATGATGAACTTAGAAAGAGATAAATATACGAAAGTAATTCATAAAGAATTAAAACTTTTAGATGAAGATTTTAAACGATATAAAGATAGATGGGATAAACTATCTAGAAGTATTGAAACCGTTGGAAAAGATGTCAAAGAAATTCATACAACAACTGAAAAAATAACAAAAAGATTTAATTCAATTAATCACGTTGAAATTGATGAATTAGAATATAATAAAGTCACTGAATAGTGATTTTTTATTGATTTTTTAAACTATTTATATTATAATAAAAAACAATTTAGAGGTGATTAACTATGAAACTTACTTTACCAGTTATTATGTTAAAAGGAATAGTATTATTACCTAATAATGAAATTCGTATTGATTTAAATAATGAAATGAAAACTATAATAGAAAAAGCAATAAAATTTCATAATAAAAAAATATTGATAGTTTATGATATAAATAATAGTAAAGAATTATCTTATTTTGGGGTTATTTGTGAAATAGAACATAAATTAGAACTTCCCAATAATCAAATAAGAATAATATTAAATGGATTAAAAAGAGCTAACATATTAGAATATTTAATTGATGATGAAGTAAATGTTGAAGAAATAGAAGTAGAAAACAATAATCAAATATATATTGAAAAATTAAATAGTGAATTAGAAAAATTTACCAAAATAATTCCTTATGTATCAAATGGCGTTTTAGCTCTAATAAAAAATAATAATGATTTAAATAAAATAACAGATTTAATAGTTCCTTATTTACAAATTAGTATAGATAGAACAAATGAATATTTATATGAAATAAATCCTATAAAAAGATCAGAGATGATTTTAGAAGATATATATAAAGAAGAACAAATATTTGAACTAGAAAAAGAAATAGATGATAGAGTCAAAAAAAAATTAGATGATGCTCAAAAAGAATTTATATTAAGAGAAAAAATAAAAGTAATTAAAGAAGAATTAAATGAAAAATCAATCAAAGAAAATGATTTAGATTCCTTAAAAGAAAAATTAGACTTATTAGATGCCCCTAATAAAATAAAAACTAAAATTGAATTAGAAATTAAAAGATATGAATCATTACAGCCAACCTCACCTGAAGTAAGTATCACTAGAAATTATATTGAATGGTTATTAGATTTACCATGGAATAAGCACACAATCGATAATGACAACTTATTAGAAGTTAAAAACATTTTAGATAAATCACATAATGGTTTAGAAAATGTTAAAACAAGAATTATTGAATATTTGGCAGTAAAACAAGTAACTAATAGTTTAAGAGCGCCAATAATTTGTTTAGTAGGTCCACCGGGTGTTGGAAAAACATCTTTAGCACAATCAATAGCTAACTCTATGCATAGAAAATTTGTTAAAATGTCTGTTGGTGGTGTTAATGATGAAGCTGAATTAATTGGACATAGAAAAACTTATATTGGAGCAAGTCCAGGAAGAATTATTTCTTCAATAAGAAAAGCTAAAAGCTCTAATCCTGTATTTTTAATAGATGAAATAGATAAAATGGTCAAAAACTTTAAAGGTGATCCAGCTAGTGTTTTACTAGAAATACTAGATCCAGAACAAAATAAATATTTTAGTGATAACTATATAGAAGAAGAATATGATTTATCTAAAGTTATGTTTATAGCAACTGCTAATTACATTGAAGGAATACCTGAAGCATTAAAAGATCGATTAGAAATAGTTGAATTATCAGGATATACTGAATATGAAAAATTGGAAATTGCTAAAAGTCATTTATTACCAAATATATGTAAAGAACATGGACTAAATTATAAATCAGTTGTAATAAAAGATGAAGTAATATTAAAAATAATTAGAAGTTATACAAAAGAAGCAGGGGTTAGAGAATTAAATAGAATATTATCAAGCATAATTAGAAAAATTGTTACCTCTTTAGCAACTACAAAAATAAAATCAAATAAATTTATAATTGATAATAAAAAAATAATTGAATATATAGGTAAACCAAAATATATGAATACAACTAAAAATAAAAAAACAAAAATAGGCGTAGTAAATGCTCTAGCTTATACACCATTTGGTGGTGATGTATTACCCGTTGAAGTTAACTATTTTAAAGGTAATGGAAAATTAATATTGACAGGATCAATTGGTGATGTAATGAAAGAAAGTGCTACAGTAGCTCTAAATTATATAAAATCAAATTATAAAAAATATAATATAAAATATGAAGAATTAATTAATAATGATATTCATATTCATATTCCTGATACTGCAGTAAGTAAAGATGGACCAAGTGCTGGAGTAACACTTACAACTGCTATTATAAGTGCATTTAACAAATTAAAAATAGATTGTTCGGTAGCAATGACAGGAGAAATTACATTAAGAGGAGAAATCTTACCAATTGGTGGTCTTAAAGAAAAATCGATAGCAGCAACTCGTAACAATATAAAAAAAATAATAATACCATATGAAAATGAAAAAGATTTAGAAGAAATACCATTAGAAGTAAAAAATAACATAGAATTTATTTTAGTAAAAAAATATGATGAAATTTATAAAAAAATTGGAGGATAAATAATGAATGATAATTTTGATAAAGGATTTGCTTTATTTTATTATTTTTTTAATTATTTGCTAATTAGTGATATTGATTATGAAAAATACAAAAATATAATTTTGGATGAGGCATTTTTAAGTGATTTAGAATTAATATTAGAATCAAATATAAAAACAAATTTATTTACAAAAGAAATGTATGAAAAAATAGGAAATTTAATAAAATATATAAATGCTAATACTAATATTAAATCAGAAGAAATAGAAAATATAAACATACTTTATGATGCATTAAAAGAATATCCATCAAATGATTTTTATAATAATGAGTTTTTATATAAATATGATTTGATTAATGAAAATTTAAAAAATAAGGTATTTATTTGGAAAAAAAGTGAAATTGAAGAATCTGTTAAAGATGATTATTATATTATTTTATATTTATATTTGGATTTTGAAAAATTTAAAGAAATATATATAAAAAAATATGCTGGTAATATAAATTATTTGCTATTTTTAAATAAATTTATTTATATATTTCCTTCTTTAGCTATAGATAAAGAATATTTAAAAAAAATATTATTTACATTGGAATATAATAAAAAAATTAATAGCTCAGAAACATTTTCAAAATTAAATGATAACATATATAAAAAAATAACAAATATTAATAAAAATAATATAAATAAAAAATTTAATTTAAGAATATTTGAAAGACTATATTTTAATACAATGTTAGAAAAAATGATTGTTTTAAATGAAAAAGTTAATATAGATTATACAAATCCAATAATACTTTCATATTTGTATATGTTAATTGATGATTTTAATTCAAAAAAAATATGCAATAGTGTTATGAAAGCAAGAATAATTAATATAATGAATGAATTTAAAAAAAATATCAAAGACCTTGATATAAGTATATATAATGAATATTTATGTAAATTAAATAATATGAAATTAAGTGAATATACTTATTTAATTACTTCTTTTTCTCAAAGAAATATAAATAAAAAAATAATAACTCAACAATATTTAATAAAAGAATGTTTAGAAATCATTAATTTAGATTTTAACTTTTTAGAATCATTATTATGTGACCAAGAATACGATGAAAAATATTTAAAAAATTTTATTTATAATGATGATTATAATCTAACAATTGAAAGATTTTTAACAGTATGTCCACAAATGTTTAGAAATAAAGAAATTTATGATAAAGTTATAAAAACAATAAATAAAATAATGGATGAATATAAAAATGGTAATTTAAATAGTAGAAATCATTATGAAAAATATAAAAAATTATTAAAAAAATTAGAAAAAGGTAAATATTAGTAATATTTATCTTTTTAAATTATATATTTATTATGAGGAGGCAATTATGAAAAAAATAATTCCATTTAAAAAAGAAATTAAATTCAATACTAATGTTGCTGAAATAATTTCAATATCATTAGACCATAACTTAAATAAGGAAGAACATTCTATTAAGGGAATGTTTATTGTAAGCGGTGAATACAAATTAACAGAGGCAAGCATTAATACCGAATCATTTAAATATGAATTGCCATTTACAGTAGCATTAGACGACAAATATTTATTAGATAAAGCAATAATTGATATAGATGATTTTTATTATGAAACAATTAATAATAATACTTTAGATGTAAATATTGACGTTTCTGTTGAAGGATTAGAAGAAAAAATAGAAGATAAACAAGAAAATATAGAAGAAAGATGTATTGAAAACGAAGAAATTTTAGATTTTGAATCAAAAGATGAAACATATAGAAATTATACTGTATATATTGTAAGAGAAAATGATACATTAGAACAAATAATTAATAAGTATGAAACAACAAAAGAAATACTTTTAGAATATAATGATCTAAGTGAAATTAAAATAGGAGATAAAATTATTATTCCTTGTTAGAAATAGCTGAAATTTTAAAAAAAAATGATCTCAAAACAAGATCATATCAGAAGAATGGTAATGTTATATTAGTAAATACTAATAAAGGAAAAAAAGTAATAAAAAAAAATAACAATAGTAATATTTATGAATATTTAAAATCAAGAGATTTTAATTATTTTCCCAATATTACAATTGATAATGACTATGAAATATTAGATTATGTTGATTGTATTGAAATGCCTAATGAACAAAAAATGTCTGATATGATTCGATTAATTGCACTACTACACAATAAAACAACATATTATAAAGAAGTAACAAATGATGATTTTAAGAAAATATATGAAGATATAACAAATAATATTGAATATTTATATAGTTATTATAGTGATATTATTACAATAATTGAAACCAAAGAATATATGAGTCCTTCTGAATATCTTTTAGCACGTGGTATTTCTAAAATTTTTAATAGTTTAAATTTTTCAAAATATGAATTAGACAAGTGGTATGAAATAGTTAAAGATAAAAAAAAACAACGATATGTTGTTCTCCATAATAATTTAGAATTAAATCATTTTCTTAGAAATTCTGATGTTTATTTAATTAGTTGGGAAAAATCTAAAATAGATATACCAATATTTGATTTTTATAAATTATATAAAAAACATTCATTAGAATTTGATTTTAGTTCATTATTTAGATTATATGAAAAAGATTATCCATTATTAAATGAAGAAAGAAAATTACTTTTTATTCTTATATCTTTACCCGATAAAATAGAATTTGATACAACTGAATATGAAATGACTAAAAAAGTTGGAAAATTATTGGATTATTTATATAAAACAGATAATTTAATTTCACCATATTATTCTAATGACACAGTACAAAACAAATAAAGTTAATAAAAATAAAATAAACAAATTAAATCTGGTAACAATAAAAAAAGTAATAATTAATTGCCAAAATAATATAAAAGAAAAAATAATAAATAAAATGAACCATTTTCCTTTACCACACCATAAATTATTCATAAATATTCACCTAATATATATTATTAATAACTATTTTTATTGAATATAATAAATGACTAATCACTTTTATAAAAGTGATTTTATTTTAAATTAAAATAGTGTATAATTATATTAAGAGGTAATTAAAATGAATGAACAAAATTTATTAGAAAAAAAAGAAATAAGGGATAGAATAATAAAAGGTAAAACTGCTTTTCCTTTTTTAGGTGTTAGTAGAAATATAAAAGAAGATAAAGAATTTATACGTGAAATGTTTAAGTTAAATGATAGAATCTTGTTTTTTGCTAATGGTTTAAGTGATGAAATAACTGGTGATAAAGAATTTATCAAAGAATTATCAAATATAAGTGTTATGGCTTTATATGATGCAAATGATAATTTAAAAGAAGATAAAGATTTTATATGTGAAATGGTTAAAGAAGGTAAGGGTTTTGCTTGGGTAAGTGATAAAATAAAAAATGATAAAGATTTTATAAGAGAATTAGTAAAAATAGATGATGATATTTTATTTAGTGTAAGTCCAGAAATTAAAAAAGATGAAACTTTTGCACTTGAAATGATAAAAAAAGGTAAAGGAATGGGTTGGACAGATAATATTTTAAAAGATAAAAAAAAATTTGTTGAAAATGCATTAAATATATATGATGGTTATATATATGGTGTAGGTGAAACAATAAAAAAAGACAAAGAATTTATTTATGAAGTTTTTAAAAAAGGGAAAAAAATAAATTGGATGAGTGAAGAATTAAAAAAAGATAAAAAATTTATTTATTCTTTAGCAGCAATAAATATAGATGCATTATTATATGCAAGTGAAGAATTAAAAAATAATAAAGATTTTATGAATTCTTTATTAAAATTAGACTATAATTCATTTTGGTATATTGGTGAAGAATTAAAAAAAGATAAACTTTTTATGATTGCTATTAAATCAAAAAAATATGTTTTATCTAAATTAAATAAAAAACAAAATGAAGAATTAATAAATAAAATAAATGAAAATTCAAAGACTATATTAAAATTAGAACAACAAATAAATGAAATTGAACAAAAAAATTTATCATTAAATCAACAAATAGATAAAGGAATGAAAAAATGAAATATGAAGAAATGACAAAAGAACAATTGTTAGAAATATTAAGAAAACAAGATGAAATAATAAAAAAATTAAAATATAAATTATCTAAGTTATTAATTAAATGATTTTTATGAATTACTTTTTACAAAGTAATTTTTTTCTGTAATATCTTACTTGAGATGGTCCAATATTAAAGTATCTAGCTGTAGGCTTAATTCCAATTTTATTAGACATATCAATTATATTTTGGGGAGTTTTAGGTATTTTTTCAGTTGAAGCAAATATGATTTCTGCTAAAACATCAAAATAATTTTTCCAAAAATCAATTCCTTTATTTTTCCAATCATCTTTTTCTAAATGTGGTAGTTCTTTCATATATTCCTCCTATTTTCTTTATATAATAGCATAATTAACAAATAGTAAATTGCTTTTAATTTAAAACAAATTAAAAATATTATAAAAAACCGAACAAAATTTCTATCTTGACAGAAGTGCCTGGGGGGGGGGTATG
>CAZXOH010000036.1:0-9049 GCA_964642345.1 uncultured Muribaculaceae bacterium
CTATTCCACAACTTATTATACATAATACAATAATTAAAAATATTCTATTTTTTATCACTTTTTTCATACTATTTCTACCTTCCTATTTATATCATACCCCCTCCCCCAGACACTTCTGTCAAGACAGAAATTTTGTTCGTTTTTTTGCAAATTATTTTATACAATTAAAAAAGTTAAAAGACTAATTTTCCTTTAACTTTTATATACAGCAGATACCATTTATAAATTGGTTTAAATATACTCCTAATACTTTACCAATTAAGAGTAAAAAAATTAATATTATGACTTTTTTAGCAAATTTTGCCAGTCAATACTCTTCTAAAAGCAGTTCCAAGACTACGACCTAACTCTAATAAAGAATTAATTCCTCTTACTAAAGCAGTTATGTAAGAAGCCGTAGAACCACCATTAATATTTAATAATTCTTCTTTTTTTAACGACATGCTAAAGGTCTCGTAAATCCATCAACCAATCCAATTAAAAATGCTACTGCTCCACTTATTATTAATCCCCAAGCAATTCCACCTGCTTCAATTTGTTTTAATTCATCATTATTCATTTTCTTCATAATTTAATAATTCCTCCAATTCTAATTCTTTCAATAATTCATCTTGACAAGTGATTCTAAATATAATTTTATCATATTCATTAATCATCTCATCAATATCTATTTCTATCACAACATTGTTTTCTTCTTCTAATTGAATAGCATCCATAATATCATACATGTTAACTTCAAAAATTTTCTGAATAACATCTAATCACTCCTTTCATAAATTTCCAATTTTTTATCTTTTATAGAAAATAATTTATCAAATAAATCTAAATTATTATTTCTATGTGAGACTAATAAAATTGTTTTGTTTAATTTTAATAATTTCTTTAAAATTTTTCTTTCTAAATTAATATCTACTTCACTTAATGATTCATCTAATAAAAGTACATTTGAATGCGCTAACAAAGTTCGAGCTAAAATAATTCTTTGTTTTTCACCACCAGATATATTAAAGCCATTTTCTTCTATTAACATATTGTAACCTATTTTTTTATCTTTAATTATTTCATTAATATGACAAATATTAATTACTTTTTCAAATTCTTTGGAATCAACATTTTTTCCTAATGTAATATTGTTATAAAGTGTATCTGTAAATAAAACTTCATTTTGAGAAACATATAATATATTTTTATTATTTATATTTTCTTTATCATTAACATATACTCCTTTAGTTTTATAATAATTTTTTATTAATTTCAATAATGTTGATTTACCACTTCCACTATTACCCATAACCATAATTTTTTCACCATTATTAATTTTAAAATTAATATTTTTTAATATACTTTCCTCATAACTATAATTAACATTTTTAAATTCAATTGTATTTACAAATTCATAATTTTCTATTTCCTTTTGATTATAATATAACTCATTAATTCTTTTTATTAGAATAGTAACTTCTTTTAAATTTTTGATATTATCAATGATTTCATTCAATGGTTCTAAAAAATAAGGAATAAGGAAATTAATTATAATTAGTTCATTAATTGTAATTATTTTATTATTAATAAATATTAATGAATTTAATAAAATTAAAATATTACTAAAATTATAAATAGAGGTTTTTAAAGTCAAAAATAGATTATATTTGTTACTTGTATTTTTTATTTTAGTTTCATATTCTTTATTAACATCATTTATTTTGTCAATTATTACATCTTCGATATTTAATCCTTTTATAGTTTCAAATCCAGTTATATATTCTGTTAAATTAGAATATAATTTTTCTTTAGAAATTTTTTCTTCTTCAATATTTAATTCTATATTTTTACTAAATATTTTATTTAATAAAAAGTATAATAAACTAGTAATAAATAAAATAATAAATATTTTAAAACTAATAAAACAGATTAAAATACTTGAAGCTATTACTAAGTTAAAATTTAGAAAATAACTAATTAACATAGCAAGTAACATATTTTCAATACTTTGTAAATCATTAATTCTAGATATCATATCTCCTGTTGTTATATTGCGATAGAAATTATAAGGAAGTTTAATGATTTTATTAAATACCTCTTTTGTAATATTAAGATTTGTTTTGTAATTAAAATTAATTACTAATTTATTTTTTATGTAATCTAAAACTATTTTTAGAAGGATAAAAAGAAAACAAAATGATAATAGTTTTAAATTTTTTAAAAATATAATTGTTATTAAATTTAAAATCACATATAAAATAGACATTAATAAAATTAAAATTATTTTTTTATTTAAAAATTGCTTTTTTAATGTTTTTAAAAATATATTTTGATTTTTTTCATAATTAATTTTTTTTACTGGATACATAATTATTAAGATATCATTATATATTTCTTTAAATTCATCAAATTTCATTTTTTTAATACCTATCATAGGATCTGAAATAATTATTTTTTGCTTTTTAAAATTAACATCATAAATTACAACAAAATGTTTATACGTTTTATCAATAATTGTATGAGCAATTGCAGGAAAATTAATTTGTTCAAAATTTTCCATTTTACATCTAATTCCATAACTTTCAAATCCTAAATTTTGAGCTGCTTCAATTAAATGATACGCGGTTGTTCCATTTTTATTTGTTTTCGTCATTTCTCTTAATTTTTGAATTGAAATTAAACCACCATAATATTTAATTATTGAAAGCAATGAAGCTACTCCACAATCTTTAATATTATCTTGTTTAACAAAAGGATATTTTTTCAAACCTTTTCACCTCCTCATTAAAATTATTAGACAAAACTTTTCAAATTCCTTAAAAAATTGAAAAATTTTTTAATTTTTTTGCAAAAAAAAGAAAAGATTTAACTTTTCTACATAAATTCTATAGTTTTTTCTACTACTCTTTTAACATCACGTTCATTAAATGGTTTAGCTAATACATCTACTACTGGATAAGCAAATGCTTTATTAACTGTTTCTTTAGCATCATCACCAGTTATAATTGAAACTGGAACTTTTGTAAATAATCCATTTTGTTTAAAGTATTCTAATACTTGAAATCCATTAACATTTGGCATATTTAAGTCTAATAACATTCCTACTATTTTATGTTCAGAATCACTATTAATTATATTAATTGCTTCTAATCCATCATTTGCCATTTTTACTTCATATGTATCATCAAATACTTTTTGAATAAAGCTTCTTATTAATGTTGAATCATCTACAACTAGTATTGTTTTATCCTTTAGCACATTATTTTTTGTTTCTTCTAATATTTGACATTCAACACCAGCATATGTGCTTGCTACCTTAATCACTCTATTAACTTCATCAATTAATGAATCATAATTATCATATACATAATCAACATCATTTTCTTTACTTTTTAATTCATGATTATATGCTAACTCTGCTAATTTAGTAAATCCTAAATATCTTGCATCACTTTTTAAAGAATGAACTAGTATTGCATAATTTGCCATATCAGATGCTTCTTTATATTTTTTCAAATGTTCTAATTTTTCAGTTACACCATTTAAAAATTCATTTAATGTGTCATCATACATTTCCATATCGCCAAATAATTCTAAACTTTTATCTACATCAACACCATTATTTTTTAAAATATTTACATCTTTCATATTATCACCTACTTAAATTATAACATAAATAATTAATTTTTGTTTAAATATTTATTAATTATTTTATTTAATTCTAATTTATCAATTGGTTTTGACAAGTAATCGTCAAATCCTTCATTTAAATATTTTTCTCGCATTCCTTCAATAGCATTTGCTGTTAATGCAATTGTAGGAATATTATAGTTTTCTATTTCTTTTAATTTATGTAAAGTTTCTACCCCACTCATTTTTGGCATCATATCATCCATTAGTATTAGATCAAATTTTTCACCGTTTTTGATTCTATCTATTACCTCAAAACCATTGTCAATTGTCATGATTTCTGATTTATAGTTTGTTAATAATCTTGATGCAACTTTTAAATTTAATTTATTATCATCTACTACTAATATTCTAAGCCCTGTAGCATCAAAATCGCTAAATTCACTTGCTACTTTTTGGCCTATATCTTCTAATGTTTTACCTTTTACTATTTTTTGATCAATAGCAACTGTAAATCTCGAACCTTTTCCATATACTGATTGAACTACTATTTTTCCATTCATTAAATTTACTAATTTTTTTGTGATTGCTAAACCCAATCCTGTTCCTTCTATTGTTGTATTTTTTTCATCAAATCTTTCAAATTTAGTAAATAGTTTTTCAATATTTTCTTTTTTTATTCCAATTCCAGAATCTTCTACTGAGACTATTAATCTACATACATCATCTTTTATAATTGAGTTTACTTTAAAATCCACAAATCCTTGTTTTGTATATTTTACTGAATTTGTTAATAAATTAAGTATTACTTGTTTTACTCTAACGTTATCGCCGTATAAAATGTCAGGTATTGTTTCATCATAATGATATCTAAAATCTAAAGGTTTATCTCCCATTCTAGCTTTAGTTAGTGCGACTAATTCATCAAATACTTTTTTAAAACTATATTCTTTATCTATTATTTCTAGTTTATTAGCTTCTATTTTAGATATATCTAAGATTCCATTTACAATGTCTAATAGTGATTCAGAAGCTGATATTATATCATTTACCTCTTCTTTAGCACTATCTGGTATATCTTCTTCTGATAATGCTTGACTGAATCCTACTATTGCATTTAATGGTGTTCTTATTTCATGTGACATACTTGATAAAAAGTCTGTTTTAGCACTATTAGCTTTTTCAGCTTGAGATTTAGCTTCATTTAATTGAGCAATCATTTTCATGTCAGGGTTTTCTATTGTGAAATACATTAAAACTGTAACAAAAGTTTCAACGGATGTCATAAGTAGTAATTGTGGATAAATTTTTTGCAATGACATTGCAAATGTTCCACCAATTATAAACATTAGTAAAGGAATGTATTTTTTATTTTTAATGTTTTTAATATTTGATAAAAGGTATCCAATACACAACACTGAACAACATGTTCCAGAAAAATATGCAACATCTACACTTAATCCTTTTGAATATAATAAAATATCTCCATCAACAAAGAAATTTAATTCACCAAATATTGTAATTAGAGCAAATATAAAATACATGGTTAATAATATATAATCTTTATATTTTTTTTCTTTTAAATTTGATATTGATTTAACATATTTTGTAAACATAAAAATCCAACTAAGTAAAAATAATAAATAAATTTTATTAATAATAATTGTTATTAATTTTTCTTTATAAATGAATGTGCTCATAAAACAAAGTAATTCAAATATTATTTCACCAATATTTAAAAGAATTAATCGTGAATACAGTTTAGTTTCCAATGTATTTATTCTTTTTTTTGAAAAATATACTACTTCCAATAAAATTCCATAAAATAAACTTGCAATTGTAAAAAATATTGTATAGTTCATTCCCTATCACTCCTATTTTATTCTTGATTTATTTTCATCAATAAGTGCTTGAAAATCAACTTTTCCTAATGATGTATGAGGAATTGATTTTCTAAATTCATAATCATCATCATATGGAATTTCATAATCAGGTAAATTTTCTTTTAGCATTTGTTTTATTTCATTAATTACTTGTTCCTCATGTCCAATATATTCAGAATTCAAAACCATATATGCTTTTGGAGTATGCACATCATTCTTATTTGGAATACCAACTACAGTACAAAAATCTATTGCAGGATGGGAAGTTATCACTTTTTCTATTTCAGAAGGATAAACCTTAAATCCTTGCCTTATAACCATTCTTTTTATCCTATCAACAACAAACAAACAACCATTTGATGTCATATATCCAATATCACCACTATGAATCCAAATTGTTCCATCATTATGTTTTTTCATTATACTATCATTTTTAGTTACATCATCATAACTTTTCATCATTGTTGGGCTCTTAATACAAATTTCTCCAAGTTCATTATATTTTTTTTCAATCATTGTATCTGGATCAAAAATTGCTATAATATTATTTACTAGAGGAACACCAACACTACCTATTTCATTAATATTTTTTAAACATGTACAAACACTTGAACTCAATTCAGTCATTCCATAACCTTTAACAAATTTTGATTCACTATTATGTTCTTTCAAAAAAATATTTAGTTTTTCTTCCAAATCAGGACTTATATGATCTCCACCAGATCCCATGCATTTCAAAAATGACAAATCCTTTCCTTCCATTTTTGGATTATTTATTAATGATTCATAATATCTAGGTATTCCTAATATTTGATTTGGTTTATATTTCAAAATTAGTTCAGGCATATTTTCTGGAATAAAGCTTGGTATTAAAATATGTTCCAAATTTAAACAAGATGTAACAAAAAATGAAAAAACCAATCCATAGGCAACCCAAGGAACCAAAACATCTAAATATTTATCGTTAGCTTTTAAATCAAAATCCAATGATGAATAATTCAAATACTGAGCAATAAAATTACCATTTGTTAATTTCACACCTTTAGGTAATCCGGTCGTTCCACCTGTATGAACGATTGCAGCAACATCATCTTTAGTGCTTTTTTCAGTTTTAACTTCTTTTTCTTGTGAAACATTTAATATAAATTTATTCCAAGATAAAATATTACTAGAATTATCTTCCAGTGTGGAAATGATTTTATTAATTTTTGTTTCTTCTTCTATTTCATCTTGCGTTTTTTTTCTCAAAGAAATCAAAATTTTAACTATTTTGGGAAAAGAATCATAAGGAGATATATGAATTATTTTTTCAACTGATGTATTTTTACTTTTATCATACATATCGCCTAGAAAATTATCGAGTACAAAGAAATATTTTGATTTCGAACTTTCAAAATATTTTTCAATACCAATTTTACTTGTTCTAGGGTCAAATAAATCAACTATAGCTCCCAATTTATTAGCTGCATATAGTAAATAACCAGTTTCAGGAGTACATACTGAGCATAGCGAAATAATATCTCCTTTTTTTATTCCTATTTTTTTTAATGCTTTAGCTGTTTCTTCTATCTTATAGTCAAATTTTCTATTTGTAATTTTTAATCCCATATAGTTTAAGCTAATATTTTTTTCAAAACCTTTATTTTTATTTTTTCTATATTCATAAATTGAATTTGATTCTATATTTTGATTTAGCTTATCATCTTCATAATACTTTAACCATTGTTTATCAATACTAGAATATCCTGTTGGAGGCCCTTGTAAAGTTCCATCTGTCAATTTTTTTAAATATAAATCTCGTTGTTCTTTTTCTTCTTCAGTTAATTTTGCTAACTTTTCTTTATATTCTTTTAATTCATCAATTGTCTTTACTGTTTTCATTTGAAAACCTCCATAAATATATTTCTCACTACATTACACTATTAGTATACATTATTTTACAATATAAAACAAGGAATTTCGACTTTTTTCACCAGTTACATAATACTAAAAAAAATATGAAAATCTATTTTACTCATTTTAAAAATCAACCTTTACTATTGAAATAAATTTTTTAGATAATTTTAATGAATTTCTAAACATATCAAATTCCTTTATACCAATAAATTTCATTTTTAAAAAATTTCACTTTTTCGATTGATTTTCACTTATTGTAAGAAAAATAAAATACAAGCTTTCTGTTACAAATGATGAAAACTTATTCAAATTTAATTTGATTACTATAGCCACCATCAAATAAATAATTTCATATGTTCAATCTCAAAAAAGATAAGCCCACAAAATTACTTATCATTCTAAAAAACATAAAAAATTAATATAAATGATTTTAGTTATAAATGTTTTCAATTTAGTATTATCATTTTCCATATGTCAAATATTAAAATAATAATATTTTAAACTATAACAATCAAAAAAACTATATTTTATTTATTGGAATTCGTACTTAATTTATTATCCAAAACTTGAACTATAAATCCATATCCAACAAAAAAAATATATACAAGTAGACAATTAATAAATACTCCTACTAATCCATACTTTTCAATATCCATATAAAAATATGGGTATGTAGTTCCACCTATAAATGTACCACCTAAAACAACATAAATAATATCAAATAAAATATAGGCTACCAATACTAGACTCCATATAAAAGGATAATTCTTTTTTAAATTACCTTTTTCTCCAAATATAATATAATCAAATATTATCATTAAAGGTACAAATAAATGGACAAAATTACAAGCCAACATATGGTTTTCATAACCTGGCACTCCACCATTTGTTGATATTAATAATTGATACACAAACATAGTAATTGTAATAGACATTGTTACCATGCCTTTAAATATATAATATATATTATCTTTCTTTAATTTTTTTATTAATGTTAGTATTACTATTACTAAATAAAATAAAAAACATAGTAAATTACTTTGAATTGTAAAATAAATAATATTATCACTAATTGATGATATTTCAAAATTTAAATATAAACCTATTCCACCCATTACCACAATTAATATTTTATAAAATAATGAAATTTTTTCTTTCATAAAACCACCAAATTAATTATAAATTTATTTAATTTTTTTGTCTATTTTTTTTATTGGTTATATGTCTAATAATGTCAATTATGACACTTAATTATTTTTTAGATATATATTTATAGTTAATTCTAAAGTAATAGTTTGAGTTGCTGTTTGAATAGCATAAGATGTTCCAGGTACATATGATTGCAAACTAGTAGTACTATTTAAGGTTCCAGAAAAAGTTAATATTCCAGTAGTATTATCATAACTACCTAATGAAGTAAAAGACTTAGTCATCGCATTTAATCTCCCCGTAACACCACCAGCATTATTAGCCCATACACTAGCTGAATTTGATGATATATCAATATTAGTTATTTCAAAAAAAATATTTTTTCCAATTGAAAAATTTTTATAACCAACATATTGACTGAAATCAATAGTATTACTACCAGTATATGTACCAATCAAAGTTAAATTATCTGTATTATTTTTATACAAATCATTTAAAGCATCATTTAC
>CAZXOH010000037.1:0-8868 GCA_964642345.1 uncultured Muribaculaceae bacterium
AATTTTATTGGTAATATTAATAAATCATCAAAATCTAATGAATTATTTGTTATTAATTTTGTTTCATAATTTTTATATACTTGTTCTACTTTTTGTTCAAATTCACTAGCTGCATATCTTGAATAGTCAGCACTACTAACTAATTCATTTTTCGCACCTGATATGCTATTTTTAATAGCTTTGGGATTAAATATTTTAGGATCAATATTTAAATCTTTCATTATTTTTTTTATAAGAGTTAATGAATCATCACTATCTATTATTGTAAAATTACTTTTATATCCTAATATTTCATAATTTTCTTTTATTATTCTAAGTCCGAATGAATGAAAAGTAGATATTTGCATTCCATTAATATTTCCTAGCATTTTATAAATTCTTTCTTTCATTTCATTTGCTGCTTTATTGGTAAATGTAATTGCTAAAATATTATAAGGACTTATATTTTTTTCTTTTATTAAATATGCAATTCTAGTAGTTAATACTTTTGTTTTCCCACTCCCAGCTCCTGCTAAGACAAGGACAGGTCCTTCTGTTTGTTTTACTGCTTCTAGTTGCTCTTTATTTAATCCTTCTAGCATTATATTCGCCTACCTTGTTTTTGTTTTAAAAAATTCATCAATTATATCAGGATTACCAATTAACATTTTAGCGCTTAAATCTTCCTGAATATCAAACCATAATTGAATTTCATTAAATTTTGAAATTTTTTCTTTTAACTCTAAAATTCCATTTTTTTGTTCCTCAGTAATATTATCAGGTAAAATAAATATACCACTTCTTCCATGTTTTTCTAGCATTTCTTTTCTATATGATGTAGTATTTAAAAAAATTACTTCACCTAAATGACATAAGGTAATTGCTATTTTATTTATTGATGTATATACATCATAACTTTGTAAGGTTTCATTGTTTTTATAGTTATTTTTTAAATAATCTAAAATTAAAACAATATGAAAATACTCATCTTCTAATGTACATTTAATATAATCTATTTTTCCATTTTTATTTATACCATCAACCGGATTATTTCCGTGTATAACTGCTATTTTAATTATTTCATTCATATTATTCTCCTATATAATCTTCTATTAATTTTATCATTTTACTATTATTGCTTATAAATTTTTTAGGTTTAAATTCATCTATTTTTAGTATTTTATTTCCTAATTCTTCTAAGTTTTCAATTCCAATTATATATCCAAGTTCAGCAAATTTTTCTACTATTTGAATTTGATGATTATTTTCGTGTTCACCATATTTTTCTAATCTTGGAACTGCAATTACTTTTTTATTATGTTTTATTGCATCTAATATTGAACCTACACCACCATGAGTTATTACAAATTTTGATTTTTTTATATATTTTTCAAATTCATTCATTGATAAATAATCTATTATTTTCATATAATTACTCTGATATTTAGTTATTCCAGCTTGAATTACAATTTCTTCACTTATTATTTTATTTTTTTTTAATTTTTCGATTTCTTTAATCAATCTAGTAAATTCTTTATCTTGAGTTCCTAATATTACAAATATCAAAATATCCATCCTCCATATACTGCTTTAGGATAAAGTTCTAACATGCTTTCCCATTGAACAATAAACAAATCAGCAAATTTATAAATTATTTTCCCAGTTATTGTTTTTGTTTTTATATTAGCAAATGTTTCAATGTATATTATTTTTTTTCCAAATATTTTTCCAATACAACACATAGGGCCTGCTGTATGAGCTCCTGTTGTAATAATTATATCAGGTCTTATTTTAAGAAAGTAATATAAACTTTTAAAACAGTTAAATATTAGTTTAAATATATATGTAATTGGTTTATGTTTAGTTCCATATACAAGATAATATATTTTTTTTAAATCATCTTCTTTTAAATTCATATTTGTTTTTGTTTTTTCTGTTATTAAATATGATTCATATTTTTTAAACATTGGGCGAAGTTGTAATAATTCATTTAGATGGCCACCTGTTGATGAAATAAATAATACTTTCTTCATATTTATCACCTATACTATTATAACAAATTAAAAATTAATTTACTATAATTTTAAAAATAATAGCTTATTTTTCTATTATTTCTATCCACATTTTTTTTATATTGTATATGTTATATTTTTGAGCTTTTTTTATTCCGTTTGCGCCCATTATTACTCTTCTGTTAACGTTACCAATTAATTCACATATTCTTTTTGCCATTTGTTCTTTTGATGAGTTTTTTATTAAATATCCATCCCAATTATCACTTATTAGTTCTTTTGCTCCTTCTGCTCTAGTGAATGCTACACAAGGTAATCCATAAGAAAATGCTTCTAATATAACAATTCCAAAGGATTCTGATCTAGATGGCAATACATAAATTGAAGAATTAAATAAATATTCATTTATATATTCTTTTTTTTGATATCCATGTATTTTTACATTATTTTCTAAATTATACTTTTTTATTTTTTTTATTAATGCCTCATATTCTTTTCCATCGCCAATTATATTTAATTTCCAATCTGGATATTTTGTATGTACTAATTTAAATACATCAATTAATTCATCGTATCCTTTTTCGTATGATAATCTTCCAACTGATATTATATTTTTTTCTTGTAATGAAGAATATTTTATTGGATATTCATCTAAAGCATTTGGAATACATATACATTTTGTTTTTGTTTTTGTTTGATAAAATTCTTGAGCACTTTTAGTAACTAAGACAAAATAATCTAGGTTTTCTATCGACTTTATAATTTTATTAATATATTTTTGATTATTATTGTGATAATTATGTTCCCATCCTATTTTTTTTACATTTTCTTTTCCATATTTACCAAGCCATAAGTTATGAATATCTCTTGATGATATTATAATATCACTATTGCATTCTTTGATTTTTTTTATCATTAATTGTTTTTTTAGCTTTAATATTTTTATTGATTTTATTAGTTCCTTAATTAATTTAATATATTTATGTTGTTTTAAACATTCATTTATTTGTTTTTTATTGGGACCATAATTCATTAAATATTCTATTTTTACGTTTTCATTTATTTTAAATACAGGTTTATCATATAATTTATATGTTGATATTATATTTACATCATATTCATTTGACAGAGAGTTTGCTAAAGATGTTATACATTTCTCAATTCCACCATATCCCAAATGAAGCGCTAAAATGGTTATTTTTTTCATTGGTCATCACCTACTATAATTATAGCACACTTCTATATTTTTTTGTAATTCGTATGTCATATTAAATATTCTTTCATCAATACAATATGACATTATATATTTATCTTCTTCTTTTGTAATTATTATTCCTATTGTTTTATCTTGATTTATTTTTTTGATATTTTTATATAATAGTTTATAATATTAATATCATTTATTGTTAACAATTCAACATAATAATTTATAAATTTCCACCTTAATATAATCTACACTTAAAAAGTAAATAATTTGTCGAACAATCTTTGATTTTAAATATTTTTATTATATAATTAAATTGGTGATAAAAATGATAAAAGTAATAAAAAATGGTACTGTTATAACAATGGATGAAAATAGACCCATGGTTGAAAAAATTGATATTGTTATTAATGATAATAAAATAGAAAACCTAGTTACAAATTACAATGGAGATGCTGACGAAATTATTGATGCTACAAATAAAATTGTTATTCCAGGTCTTGTTAACTGCCATACTCATTTAGGAATGAGTATATTTAGAGCAACTAACGATAATTTAAATTTGAATGATTGGTTGAATAAAAAAATTTGGCCAATTGAAAAAAATATGACCGATGAAGATATTTACTATACTACATTACTATCTTGCATTGAAATGATTAAAACAGGTAGTGTAGTCGCTAACGACATGTATTTTGGATGTAAAGGAAGTTTAAAAGCAATTGAAGATTCTAAAATAAGATGTTTGTTTGGAAATAATTTAATTGCTGATAAAACTGAAAAAATAGATGAATTATTAGATTTAATAAAAAAAAATAAAAATAATTTAGTAAAATTTGCAGTTGCACCTCATTCTTTTTATACTTGCAGTAAAGAATATTTAAAAAAATGTAGTGATTTAGCCCTTGAATATAATTTACCATTACATATTCATTTTTGTGAAAATTTAAATGAAGTTGAAAATATTAAAAAAAATTATGGAACTATATTTAATGCATTAAAAGAAACGGGTATGTTAAGAAATAAATTGATTTTAGCTCATGGAACTTTCATTGATGAAATTGAAAAATTCAAAGATTATGATATTTCCATTATTCATAATCCAATTAGTAATTTAAATTTAGGATGCGGAATAGCTAATATAGTTAATTACAAAAAATATATTAATATTGGACTTGGTACTGATGGTCAAGGTAGTGGCAACAATTTGAATTTATTCTATCATATGTCAATAGTTGATTTATTACAAAAAGGAAAATATAAAAATCCAACTATTTATAGTTCTTTTGATACTTTAAAATTGGCAACAATAAATGGTGCGAAAGCTATAGGAATGGATAATTTAATTGGGAGTATAGAAATAGGAAAATGTGCTGACATAGTTATTATTGATTTAAATAATATTGAGACTTATCCTACTACACAATTAATTACTAATTTAGTTCATAATACTGAAAGTATTAATATTGATACAACAATTATTAATGGTGAGGTATTAATGAAAAATCATAAATTATTACTAAACATTGATATAAATAAATTAAAAGAAAAAATAGATGATATTAATAAAAGATTGAAAATTTAATTCAATCTTTTATTATTCAAACATTATATTTATATCAACATTTCCTTTAATTCCATTGATAATTCCTGAATCAGTATATTGCCACATTGTATATTGTTTTTTATAAGTAAAATAATAATTATATTGAGCTATCCAAGTAACATATTTTTTTGTTGTTTCATTAAATTTATATTTATACATTTTAGCACATGTATAAACATTCACTTTATATTCATTTAAATAATTAATATATGTTTCAATTATTTTTTGATAAATTTCTTTAGTTATATTTACTTTTTTTCCTTTAATATAAAATTCTTCAATATCATAGTATATTCCTAATGTTGGCTTGATATTATATTTTTCTATTAATTTTTCTGTGAATTTTGCTTCTTCTAAAGCTTCTAATTTATTTTCAGCATAACTATATAAATATATTCCATATGGTATTTTTAATCTATTTAATTCTTGAATATTATATTGTAACTTCGTATCTTCCGTAATATAACCAAATCCTATTCTAACTATTACGCCATCTATTTCATATTTTACTTTTTCCCAATCTATTTTACCTTGATATGAAGAAACATCTATTATTTTTTTTATATTATTTGCTACTAATCCAATTATATTATTATATAAATTGTTATTTTGAAAATAAAATTTGTTTGTTAATTTTTTATAATTCGTTTTTTTATATTGAGTTGTTGCTACTGCACTTATATAGTTTGGAAGTGTAATAAAAGATTTATTCGATAAATATTTTTCTTTTGTTAAATTACTATTAACAAATAATATAATTAAAATTAATATTAAAAATATTATTTTTTTCATTTTGTTCACCTAATATTATTATAGCATATTTAACTTTATTCATTATTTTTAAACTAAAAAGATTAATTGACTTTTTTATCAACTAATCTTATAAAATTAATATATTCACATTTATTCATACTTAATGTTGGATAATCACTATCGTTTCCAATTCCTATATCTTTAATTTTTGTTATTGTTTTATCATTTAACGTTATTATATTTTCAAATTTATCTAGAATATATTTACCATATATGTCTTTTAATTGTTCTTCATTATGGACAGAGACAACTACCTTATTTTTATTGTAAGTTGCATTATCCAATAAATTATTTAAATTTACTATTACTCTTAAAGCATCTAAATTGTCTAAAATATAGTTAAATGATATATTAGAAATTTCAATCAATTGATCTATAAAGATATTTACTAAATCAGTTGTTTTATTAGCAATTATTATAATTGCAGTTTTTTCTTTTAAATTTCTTAAATTAATATCATTTGTATTCAATAAACAAAGTAATTCTTCTCTATACATATATGTATTTAAACATTGTTTGCATACTGCAATAATACTTCCTTTTGTATCAACTGGTGCGAATACAATTGGTGATAACAGTGTATATACTATATCAGTAGCACATATACCATTTAAATATTTCTTCAAATAAGTAATATCTTCAAATTTAGTTTCACTTTGCGTTATCATTATTTGAATACTTCCTAAATTAATTTCTTGTGGTTTATCTTCTCTAAATAATATTAATGTTAAGCCTGTAAAATAATCAGAGGCCATATTTTCCCAAAATGGGTCAGAATTTTGTATATCTGATTTAAATATTTCATGCGCTAAAGTATTAACTAATTCAACTGCCTTATCTTTTTTCCCTTCTTTATATAGTTCATAGGGAACTTGTAATGGATTATAACCATTAGATTTAATTGGTTCATTTAAGTTAAGGGTTAAAACATTATAACCATTATTTTTTAATTTATTTGAAAACGTTCTAAAATACTCATCTCTTGTATTATATATACATAAATTATCACCATTTTTAATAGCATCATTTACTGCATTAAATAAATAATATTTGGTTTTTCCTGTATTTTTCTTTCCAATAATAATATTTGTATCTTTCATATTTCACCTCTAAATAAAGATTTAACCTTTCTAATTTCTTGACTAGCTCCTTTAGTAATCTTACCATCAACAATATTACTACGAAGCTTATCGATTTCTTTTATACTTTCATTTATATCACCAAGTTGTTGTTCTAATTGTTTCTTTTTGTTTTCCATTATTTTGTTTGTAAAATTATTCCAATTTTGTTTTATTTCATCCAATGTAAAACCTACTTGTTTTAGTTTGTTTATTAATTCTAAGTCTTCAATTTGTTCTTCTCTATAATATCTATAATTTGTAAACAAATCTATTTCAGCAGGTTTAAATAAATCTATTTCATCATAATAACGGAGTGTTCTAATTGGTACATTTGTTAATTTTGAAAATTCACCTATTCTAAACAATAGTTATCCTCCTTTCTCAACTCTATCAATGAGAAGGTTATTCCATATATGAATATTATAGCATAATAATTATATTTCTGATAAATTTAATGTTCAGCAAAGTTTATAAATTAACATGACAAATAGTTGTCAATAATGATTTTAAATTTAATAATTTTCATAAAATTAATGTTTTACTAATATTTTTTGTTTTTGATTTGTTTTAATTTCTTCTTTTTCTTCAAATCTTTTTAAATATTTTAAAGCATCTTTATATCTTTTTAAAGTATTAATTTTTTTTCTTCTATTCATATAGACCACGTTATAATTTTTTCATAGTTTAACAAAGATATTTTAATGTTATAAACTATATTAAATTATACTAAAACTCCTTTCTTGACTAAAGTATAAACCTCCAGTCGAGTAGAGAGTCAATATAAAAATTATTTTAAGTATAATAAAAATACATAATTTTAAATGTTTTTCTCTATTACTTAATAAATACACAAAAAGAATAGGTAAATTTTACCTATTCACTTATTGATAATAATTTTCTTATTTCTTTCTCTGACAATGATGATAATACTTCACTACTATCTTTTCCTTCAATTAAGTTTTCACTTAATATTTTTTTCTTATCTTGAAGTTCAATTATTCTTTCTTCAATTGTTCCTTTTGTTACTAGTTTTATTACTGAAACTGTTTTAGTTTGACCTATTCTATGTGCTCTATCTGTTGCTTGATTTTCTACTTGAGGATTCCACCATATATCTAAATGTATTACTACATCTGCTCCTGTTAGGTTTAGTCCTGTTCCACCTGATTTAAGTGTGATTAAAAAGCAATTAGTGTCATCATTATTGAATGATTCTACCATATTCATTCGGTCTTTACTTTTTACAGAACCATCTATCATATAATTAGAAATTTTATTTTTTTCAAATTCCTTTTTTACATTATCTAATACTCTTTTAAAACTACTAAATATTAATATTTTATGTCCATTTTCAATGTTTTCTTTAGTTATTCTAATTAGTTCTTCTATTTTTATTCTTTCACCATTGTAGTTTTCATACATTACTGATGGATCTATACATATTTGTCTTAATTTTGTTAATAATTGCAATATTTTCATTCTTGATTTTTGGAAGCCACCATTATCTATCATTTCATCCATTTCTTTTTTTGTATCATTTAATACTTTTAAATATAACATTTTTTGTTTATTTGGTAATTCAATGTATACTTTATTTTCTATCTTTTTAGGTAATGATTTTATTACATCTAATTTTTTTCTTCTTAATATAAATGGCTTTATTTGATAGTTAAGTGTTTTCAATAAATCAAGACTTTTTTCATCAACATCTGATATATTATATTTTTCTTTTAATTTTGTAATATTGCTTAAATAACCTGGCATAATATAATCAAATATACTCCATAATTCTGTTACATTGTTTTCTAAAGGTGTACCAGTTAGTGCGATTTTACATTTTGCTCTTATTTTTTTTATTTCTTTTGTCATCTCAGCCTGACTATTTTTAATATTTTGTGCTTCATCTACTACACATAATTCAAAGTTAATATTTTCGTATTCATCTTTATCATTTCTAATTAATCCATAACTTGTTATAAAAATATTATAATCATTTATTTGAGATAATATTTCTTTTCTTTTTTGCTTATTATCTGCAACTACTATATATTTAAGATTTGGAGCAAATTTTTCAAATTCTTTTTGCCAATTATATATCAATGATGTTGGAACTACAATAATTATTTTAGAATC
>CAZXOH010000038.1:0-8702 GCA_964642345.1 uncultured Muribaculaceae bacterium
CAATACTATTTTTATCATAACCTAACTGTTCTAATAATTCTTTCACCATATTAATTCCCCCTTTTATTTCTAACTATTATACATTAAATATTAATTTTGTCAAACAAAAGAAGTGTTTTTTTACACTTCTTGAATAACTATTAAAATCATTGGTTTACATTCTGTTTCTTTATAAAAATATCTACCCAATTTATCTCTAATTCCTAATTTAATTTTATTAAAATCAATATAGTTATCTTTTGTAAATTCATTTATAACATCAGTAGATATTTTTTCAGATTCTTTAATTAAATCAATATTGTCTTTTACAAATATAAATCCACGTGTTAATATTTCTGGACCTGCTATTATTTTTTTATTAATTTTATCTATTGTAGCACTTACTATTACAATTCCATTTTCAGCTAACATTTCTCTATCTTTTAAAACTAATTCACCAACATCTCCAACAGATTTACCATCAACTAAAATTTCATCTACTTTTACTTTTTCATATTCATCAACTAAATTACCATTGATAAATGTAGCAACTTCACCATTTAATTTTAAAATAATATTGTCTTTATTCATGCCAGCTTTTACAGCATTATCAGCGTTAGCTACTTGATGTCTGTATTCACCTATTACTGGAAAATAATATTTTGGATTCATTAAATTAATCATCATCATTAAGTCTTCACTAGAAGCATGATGAGATAAATATTTTTTAGGAATAATAACTAAATTTAAATCCATTTTAGCTATTTCATCATATATTTTAGTGGCGCTTCTTTCAAGTCCATCATAAGAAGGTGATGCAAATATAATTGTATCATCATCAATTATTTTCAAGAATTTATCTCTACCATTAATAATTCTTCTTATATTAGAAAAAGGTTTTTCTCTGTCATCTGAAATTAAAACTATAATATTTGGATCATTTACATGATTTAATCCCAATAATTTTGTTTTATCAAATTCTATATAATTCACATCAATTGCTTTATTAATAATTTCTTCTAACTTTTTTCCTAAAATAACAACTTTTTTATCTAAAAGAGTTGCTACATTAAATAATTCTTGAATACGATATAATTGAGCTTCATAGATGTTAAATAAAACCCTTCCTGTTGCTTTATTAATAGATTCCATAACAATATTTTCAATACGATTGTTAGGTGATGTATAACCTATTTTATCTGCATACATTGATTCACTCATTAAACATAGAACACCTTGTTTACCAACGTAAGCAAGTTTTCCAATATCTGTTTTATATGCACCATCCATTGTTGGATCAAATAGAAAATTACTTGTATATACAATAGCGCCATCACTAGTATTGATTACATATCCAACACTTCCAGGTACAGAATGAGTTAAAGCAACTGGAAAAATAGAGGCATTTTTAAAATTAATTTTTTTATGAGGAACAATTGTTTTAAAATTATATTTTTTTTCACCTATAACACTTCTAATTATTCCTAAAGTGAATTCCGTTCCATAAACAGGAATATTTGGTAATTCTTCTAATATGTCAGGTAAAGCTCCATATTGACTATCATGACCGTGACTAATAAAAATTCCTTTAATTTTATCAATATTTTCCTTTAAATAATCAAAATTTGGAATAATATAATCTATTCCTAACATTTTGTCATCTGCATATTTAAAACCCGCATCTAATATAAATATTTCTTCATCAACATTAACAACATACATATTGTTCCCAACTTCATTTAATCCACCTAAACTAAAAATTTTTATTTTACTCATTTTTTTACTCCTTTCTTTCAAATTAAAAGACTAATACATTATATCATTAAATAATGAATTAGTCCAATTTTTATCTAATTCTAAAGCTTACAGGTAGATTTGAAATACTATCCAATGTGTAAGTATTATCTTCTACATTAAAGTTTGCTTTTATTGTTGTAGTTCCAGTTCCATTATATGTTTTTGTTTCATTGTTACTTGTATAACTTATGGTATAATCGCAATTCAAAGTAAATGTTACTTCTAAGTTAGTATCAAATGTTGCTTTGCTAACGTCTATATCACTAAATGAAATATTTGTTAGTTTATAATTCTTATTTTGTAAAGCACTTTTTAAATTTTGATATTCATCTTTTAAGTTAGTTAAACCTGTACTTTTATATTCAACACTGTTTATAGCATTACTATATAAAGTATTAAGACTATTTAATAATTGATCTTGCAAATTAGATTTTACATCTTCTTCTAAATCAATATTATTAATTGAATATGTTTCATTTGATTCTATATTTATTTCATCTTCTACTTTAAGTCCATTTTCTAATTCAATTGTTATATTATATGTTCCAGCAAACATTTCATCTATTTTATAGATATCATAGTCTTCTTCTGTTTCTTTAAATTCTTGAATATCAATATTATCTAAAGTAACTTTAGAGTTTTTTGGTACCTTAATGTTAACATTAGTTGCTACTTTAGTACTAACTATTTTCCAATTATCAAAGAAGAAATATTTTTTTACCATCGAATTTCTAAGAATAACAGAAACATATTTAATTTCTCTATTATCTTCATATTTAAATGTAACTAAGGCATCACTACCATATACATTAATACTATCTAATTTATAAGCATCGATATTAATTGTTTCCATTTTTTCTTTTAATATTTCTTTGTTTACAATTGAAGATTCTTCAACATCTAATAATTCATAAATTTCATTGTAGTCATTTTTTGCTAAAGAATTTATATATTTTTTAGCAATATATTCTGGACCAAATAAATATGAAATTAAATTAAAAATAAATATTATAAATATTAATACTATTAATATTATAAATATAGTAATTCTATTTTTATATATAGATTTACCAAACTTAGTTAAAAAATTTTCTTTTGTACTTTTACCACATTCTGAACAATAAACATCTTGTTCTTTTATTTTAGAACCGCAATTTTTACATTTCATCTAATCACCTCTATATATATTATAAACACTATTAAATGAAATTAATGTGAAAAATTGTTAAAAACCACTTCTTTTAAACATTTTCTCTAAATCATAGTTTGAATGAAATATAATTGTTGGTCTTCCATGTGGACAATTAAATGGATTCTCACATTGTTTTAAACTATTTAATAATTCTTCTATTTCTTCTTCAGAAACAAATTCGTTTGCTTTAATTGCTAATTTACAACTCATCATAGTAGCTACTGCTTCATTAAATTTTTCTAAATCAAATTTATTTTCATAGTTTATTACTGTTTCAATTATTTTTCTAATTGACTCTTCTTCATAGCCTCTTGGTAACCAAGTTGGATGTCTTTTAATTATTACAGAATTTATTCCAAATTCTTCTATTTCAAAATTCATATTTTCTAAGATATTGAAATTTTCTCTTAATGTTATATATTCATTTACGGGTAATTCTATTGTTATTGGAAACAATAAAGAAGTACTTTCATTACTAGGATTACCTAATAATTTTTTATATTTTTCATAGTTTACTCTTTCTTTAGCGGCATGTTGATCTATCATATACATTCCTTTTTCATTTTGACAAATTATATATGTTCCATGAACTACTCCAACATATGATAATTCAGGAAAAGGTTCTTTATAATATTTTTCTGCTTCTTTTTTTACTTCTTCAAAATTTTCAACTTGTTCAAATTTTAAAGTAATTGGTTCATATTTTTTAGGTTCTTCTTCTATTTTTAATTCGGTTTTTACAAAATTATTATTATAAACATATTGTGGTTTTTCGTATTCTATTTCTTCTTCAATATGAGGGATTAAATTTACTGGCTTAATTCTATTTCTGATTGTTTTATATATTAATTCCAATAATTCTTCTAATTTTGAAAATTTAACATCCATTTTTGTTGGATGAATATTAACATCTACTAAGTTTGGATCTAGTTCAATATTAATTACTGTTATTGGGTATCTAGTATCTGGTTTGTATGAATGATAGCTATCATTTATTGCTTTATTTACTTCAGCATTTCTAACTACTCTTCCATTTACTAAAGTAACAATATTATTTCTACTTGATCTATGTACTTCTGGTAATGATACATATCCTGTTATATGATAGTCATTGTCTTCAGCATCAATATCTAACATTTTTTTTGCTACTTCAATTCCATATATTGATTTTATTGTTTTTAATAAATTGTTACTTCCATCAGTATTTAATAAAACATTATTATTGTTTATTAAAACAAATTTTATTTCTGGATGTGAAAGCGCAATTTTATTAACATAGTCAGTTATACTTGCAAGTTCTGTATATAAACTTTTTAAATGTTTTAGTCTAGCTGGTGTATTATAGAATAGATTCGCAACTGTTATTTCTGTTCCAATTCTTGCATCACTATTTTCAACGCTTATTAATTTACCACCATTTATTTCTACTTTTGTTCCTATTTCATCTTTACAAGTTTTCAATGTTACTTCAGATACTGATGCAATTGATGCTAAAGCTTCACCTCTAAATCCTAAAGTATTAATATTATATAAATCTTCTTCTGATTTTATTTTACTTGTTGCATGTCTATTAAAGGCCATAACTGCATCAACATTATCCATTCCAATACCATTATCTATTACTTTTATTTGTTTTGTTCCAGCTTCAATTAAATCAATTTTTATTTCTGATGAACCAGCATCAATACTATTTTCAACTAGTTCTTTTACAACTGAAGAACATCTTTCAACTACTTCTCCTGCTGATATTTTGTTTGCCAAAATTTCATCCATTTGTTTTATTACTGACATAGTATCACCAATAAATATTATAACATAAAAAGAATATTTTTTTTAATATTCTATTAATTTTTTTACTTTCTCAGGGGTATTAAATTCATATGTTGTTTGTGTTTCCATATAATCATAATAATTTTTATATATTAAGCAAGTATCAATTCCAACATTTTCTAATGCTTTTAATAATTCTTGGTCAGATGATACTAATAATATTTCATCTATTTTTTTAAACGATAAATAACTTAATATTTTATAATATAAATTTAAAGTATCATTTCTTATTTCTTTTTTTGTGTATTTAATTGTGTTTATATATTTTGCATTTGGTATTTCTTTTTTATCTAATTCATTTTCTAATAAAAATAGTTTTCTTTTTTTATATTCTATTCTAGCTATTAAATTTGTTGTATCTATATATCTATCATTTTTTTCATAAAAAATGTTTTTATCTAATAAAATTGTTTTATATTTCATGTTTTCCTCCTATATATATTTTTTTAATATTTTTGAATTTAATAATTCATCTTTTAATTCAAATTTTTCTAACATTTCCATCATATTATATTGACCATTTAAAGCAATAAATTTATTAATTTCTTTTTTTGTATTTTCTGGATTTTTTTTATATCTTTCTAAAAAATGATATGCAATTGCTATTCCATAAGTATAATTTAAATATTCATCAAGTATATTATTTTCCATATATTTTTCATTAATTTTTTTATATTCCATTTCTATTTTATTAATATATTCAACAAATGGAATATTATATATATATTTTGTATTTTGAAGTTCTTGTTTAAATATTTTTTTATTTTTTAAATAATCAATATAAATAAATTGAAAGTAACAAGATATAACTTCACCTAAACAATTAATTCTTTTTTGATTAAATATTTTATTGGATTTTTTTATATTGTTATCATATACATGACCTAATTCGTGAATTAAATTTATTGAGTCTGATAAACTATTTTCTGAATTTATTACAATATATGGGTGATAACTACCATATGAAAGTGCTACCCAAGCGGATACTTTTATTTCATTTAAATTATCAACTTTTTCTGAAACAATTATTCTATTTTCTACTAATAGTTGTTTAAATATATTATAAATTCTTGTATCATAGCTATTTAAAAATTCACACATTAATTCAATATTATCAATTGGCGATATTTCTGCCTGAAATGAATAATTATTTAAATCTTGATATTTATAATAATCTATATTTTTACTATTTTTTGAAAATTCTAAATGATAATTTTTATCATTTAATAATTGATTTATATATTTGTAATATATTTTATCTTCATTTATTAAAATTGATTTTTTTGAATAATTTTCAATATTTGGATAATCATTTATATTAAGTTCTTCACATAAGTAATATAAACATTCTAATTCATACAAATATATATTATACATAGTTTTAGAATTACATTTTTTTATCTTATTTATCATCATTTTTATATCTTTAAATATTGTTTGTTTTGTTTCTATATCTACCATAATACCACCTGTGATTAGATATTATAATGGAAAATAAAGAAATAGTCAATTAAACTATTTCACCATACATATTCCAAGTTTTAATGTCTGTTATTTTAACATCAACAATTTTCCCTATATTATCTTTTGAACCTTTAATATTTACTAATTTCATAGTATCTGTATACCCAAATAACATATTTTCATCTTTTTCACTTATTCCTTCAATTAATACAGGAACTATTTTTTCTAAATATGTATTATTTGCTTCTTTAGAATATTTATTTATTAATTCATTTAAAATTTGTAATCTTTTTTCTTTTGTTTCTAAAGAAATATCATCATTCATTTTAGCCGCTGGAGTTCCTATTCTTGGTGAAAAAATAAATGTAAAAGCTGAATCAAATTTACAAACATTAACTACTTCTAAAGTATCATTAAAATCTTTTTCTGTTTCATTTGGAAATCCAACTATAATATCAGTTGTTATTGAAGAATAAGGTAAAGCTTTTTTTATTTTATTAAATAATGTTATATACTCTTCTTTTGTATATCTTCTTCCCATTAATTTTAATATATTATTTGAACCAGATTGAAGTGGTAAATGAATATAAGGCATTATATTTGTATATTTACTTATTATTTCAATCATTTTATCTGTAAAATCCCAAGGATGACTAGTAACAAATCTAATTCTTTCAATTCCTGTTTTAGCGACATCTTCTAATAAATTTTCCATTCCATAATCTATATTTAAATCTTTACCATAGGCATTAACATTTTGACCTAATAAAGTTACTTCTTTATATCCTTCTTTTATTAAGTCATTTACTTCTTTTATGATATATTCTGGAAGTCTGCTTCTTTGTTTTCCTCTAGTATAAGGAACTATACAATATGTACAAAATTTATCACATCCATACATTATATTAATCCATGCTTTATATTTTGAATCTCTTTTAACAGGTATATTTTCAATGACATTTCCTTCAATACTAAAAACTTCTATTTCTTGTTCTTTTTTTATGATTGAGTCATTTAATATTTGAGGTAATTTATGAATATTATGAGTTCCAAATACAATATCCAACCATTTGTATTTATTTTTGATTTCGTTTACAACTACTTCTTCTTGAGCCATACATCCACATATACCTGCTATCACATGTGGTTTTTCTTCTTTTAAGTGTTTGATTCTCCCTAAATAGCCAAATACTTTATTATGAGCATTTTCTCTTATAGCACATGTATTTAATAAAATTAAATCAGCTTCTTCCATTGTATCTGTTTCTGTATATGACATATCTTCTAAAATAGCTTTTATATTTTCTGAATCATGTTCATTCATTTGACATCCATACGTTCTTAAAAAATATTTTTTATTTATTCCTATTTTTTTTAAATCATTATTCATTATATAATCATTTGTTTTAATTAAAACTTCTTTGCTTGTTCTTAATTTTGCTTCTTTTAAATTTGGTAAATTCATAAAATCACTTCCTTAAAGATAATAGCATATATAATTATTTTTATCAATTATTTTTATTTATATTGTCTTTTTCTAGCAATATATTATATTTTGTTTTGATAAATTGACATACAAAAAAACCTATATCTACTTTTCTATTTTCTTCATATACTATAACAAATAAATGTTTATTTACACTATAATTTAACATATATGTTATATGAAGTTAATTTATTTTATACAAAAGCAACTATATTTCAAGTCGCTTTAAATTTCATTATTGGTGTCCCGTTAGGGGCTCGAACCCTAGACCCACAGATTAAGAGTCTGTTGCTCTACCAACTGAGCTAACGAGACAAAACAACAATATCATTATAGCACATATTTTTTATAAATTTACATTTTTTTTGATATTTTGTTTAAATTTTCTTTTTCTATAAAATGGGACTAATTTTTTAAATAAAAAATACATCAATTTATTAGTTATTAAATCAAATTCACCAATAAATTCAACATAATCACCACCAAATTTTTTCTTAAATTCATGTAACCCTAATAATGAATCATTTTCTTTTAATTTTCCAACTGTTCCAAATTGATCATATATTTTTATTCCTTTATTATAATAATATTTAATATGTTCAAAATATGTTTTATAATTTGCATATGTATAAGATAAAATATCATGATTTCCAGCATATAACACCCACGCTTTATCTCCATATTCAACTATAAAATGAGCACTCAATATTATATTGTTTCCGTATTTTTCTTTTTCTTCTTGATATTTAATATTATCATTTATTAATTTTTCTTTTCTTTTTTCTAACTCATTTAATTTAGTTTTCATACTCTTACTTAAATTATCAATTGTTTTTATTTTTTTTATTTCATTTTCTAAAGCTGTAATATTACTATTATTTTTAAAAATTATTTTATCAATATCAACACTACCTAAGAAAATATTACATTTATTTTTTTTATTAAATATATTAT
>CAZXOH010000039.1:0-8366 GCA_964642345.1 uncultured Muribaculaceae bacterium
TTCCATCACTTGATGTATACAATACATCACTTGCTTTATATGTTACTGCTGCATATACTCCTATTCCACAACTTATTATACATAATACAATAATTAAAAATATTCTACTTTTTATCACTTTTTTCATACTATTTCTACTCTCCTATTTATATCATACCCCCCCCCCAGACACTTCTGTCAAGATAGAAATTTCGTTCGCTTTTTTATACTTTGCAAATTAAAATAAACAAAAAAGACTAAATCAATAGTCTTTTAAACAAATAAATATTTTCCTTTTTTAATTTCTTGTTCAGTATATTTATCTACTGTTACAATTTCATTTCTTATTAATGATTGTTGAACATCAATAATTCTTTGATTTTTTGAACCTCTATATGGAGCATCATAAGTTTTTTCTTCTAAAACAAACTTACCATCAATTAAAACATCAATATTTTTTAACAATTCAATTACAACTGGTTTTGTTTTTCCAAATGTCCTTAATTGATCAAATGTAAAACCTGTATACACCCATACATTTAATCCTATTTTTTTTGCAAACTTTGCTATTTCTAAGCATGCATCAGGTTGCATAAATGGATCACCTCCTGATAAGGTGATGCCATCTTGAAATTTCAAGTTCATTAATCCTTTTTTTATATCATCAATATCTATCAAAAAGCCACCATTAAAATCATGTGTTTCAGGGTTATGACATCCTTTACAATTATGATTACAACCTTGAGTCCATATAACAGTTCTTATTCCTTCGCCATCTACAACACTATCACATTGAAGTGGAGCAGCTAATCTAATTTTCATTAGTTAGCCTTCTTTTCAACAGAATACTCATTTAAATCTTTCAAACTATGTTTTACTCTATCTTTTTCTTCAGCTCTTTTAGCATTATTAAATCTTTTTACATCTCCTGCTAAATAACCAGTTACTCTTCTAATTCTTTCAAATCCTACATTTTCGCCTACTATTTTTTCCATACATTTCCTCCTACTTATCTAATGATATACCTTCAAATTCTCTTCTTCCACATTTTGGACATACATCCTTAATAATTCCAACATATCCACAAACTGGATCTCTATCAACTGGGTGGTTGATTGCACCATAACCAATTCCAGATTCTTTCATTAATCTAATTACTTTTTCAAATGCTTCAACATTTTGAGTTAAATCTCCATCCATTTCAATGTAACTAATGTGTCCAGCATTTGTTAAAGCATGAAATGGAGCTTCTTTTTTTATTTTATTTACAATTGAAGTATTATAATAAACTGGTACATGGAATGAATTTGTATAATAGTCTCTATCTGTTACACCTTTAATTTTTCCATATATTGCCTTATCAATATTAACAAATCTACCTGACAATCCTTCCGCTGGGGTTGCTAAACAAGTAAAATTTAAGTTATATTTTTCACTATATTCATCACATTTATCACGCATAAATTTGATGATTTTAATTCCTAATTTTTCAGCTTCATCACTTTCTCCATGATGTTCACCAATTAATGCTTTTAATGTTTCAGCAAGTCCAATAAAACCAATTGATAATGTTCCATGTTTAAGTACTCTTCTAATTCTATCATTTGGTTTTAATGTTTCACCATCATTCCATACTCCTTCTCCTAATAGAAATGGAAAATTATATACTTTTTTACTGCATTGAATTTCAAATCTTTCTAATAATTGGTCTTTAACTAATTCCATTGTTTCTTCTAATTCATTAAAGAAACCTTTCATATCTGCTTTATCTCTTTCTTTTAAACAAATACCATGTTTAATACCGATTCTCGGCAAATTAATTGAAGTGAATGATAAGTTTCCTCTTCCTGTTACTATTTGATTTTGTTTATCTGTAACATCTCCAATAACTCTCGTACGACATCCCATATAAGATATTTCCGTATTATAATCATCTGGTTTATAATAAATTATATTATGTGGTGCATCGATAAAAGAAAAATTTGGAAATAATCTTTTAGCAGATACTTTACAAGCTAATTTAAATAAATCATAATTTGGATCTCCAGGATTATAGTTTATCCCTTCTTTTACTTTAAATATAGAAACTGGGAATATTGGAGTTTCACCCATTCCTAATCCAGCGTCTGTCACTTTTAAGAAATTATCTATTACCATTCTTCCTTCTTTTGATGTACAAGTACCAAAGTTAATTGATGAAAAAGGCACTTGAGCACCTGCACGAGAATGCATTGTATTTAAATTATGAACAAATGCTTCCATTGCTTGATATGTCATTCTATCAGTTTTTTGTAATGCTTTTTCATAAGATAAATCAAATATTCTTTTTACTTCTTTTGATTCTTTATAAAATAAAGAGAATGATTCTATATTTAATTCAATTGTATCAAGTTTATCTATTTCTTTGATTAATCTATCAAAATTTACAAATGAAATAAAATCACTATATTCTAATAAATCATATAATTGTTGTTTAAATTGTTTTTTAAATGTTTTAACAACTCCAGGTGCCATATAATAATCAAATGCTGGAATAGATTGACCACCATGTTGATCATTTTGATTTGATTGAATTGCAATAGCTGCAAGTGCTGAATAAGACATTATATCATTTGGTTCTCTTAAATGTCCATGTCCCGTATCAAATCCACCTTTAAATAATTTTTCTAGATTTATTTGACAACAAGTTGTTGTTCCCATTGGTAGAAAGTCCATATCATGAATATGAATTTCACCACTATCATGTGCTTCAGCAAACTTTGGTTTCATTAAATATGCTTTTGCAAATTCTTTTGATACAGTTGAACCATATTGTAACATTGTTCCCATGGCTGTATCTCCATCGATATTAGCATTTTCTCTTTTTGCATCTTCTTCATTGGCAGATTTAAGTCCTAAAGATTCTAAAGATTTCAAAAATTTATGAGTTTTCTTTTCTCCAAAGAATAATTCTCTTGAGTAATTTCTTCTTTCTCTATATTCAGAAAAAGATTTATATACGTCATTATATCCTTTTTTTTCTAATTCTTCTTCAATCATATCTTGAATTTGTTCAATTTTAATTTTTGTTTCGTTTTTAAAATCTTTTTCAATTCTATTTATTACAGATTGATATACTCTTTGAATATCTTTCTCATTATATACTTTTGTTTCTCCATCATCATCTGTATCTTTTACAATACTATCAAACCCTTTTTTTATGGCAATTGCTATTTTTGAACCATCAAAATCAACTTTTTTGCCATTTCTTTTTTCTACTTTTAATGTAGTTAATAATTCTTCAACCATATTCTGTACCTCGCTTTATTGTTAACTAAATTGTAGTTCATATTTTAATGAGTGTCAATACTTTTTTTCAAATAAATTCGAATTTATGTTCGCGTTGACAATTTTGCCTTTATTTTTCAATAATTTTCGTTTTTTAAATTTTACATTTTTATTTTTTTTATTTTTTTTGAATTTTATTTTTTTCCAATTTATTGTTTTGCCTTTATTATATAAGTGCTTGTCCATTTTTATTACTTTGCAAAAAATATAATTTTTTGATTTTTCATATTATTTGATTTTCTATTTTTTTGTTTTTTCTTTTTTTACATTGTTTCCTAATATTAAGAAAAACATATAATATTTTAGGAGGATGTCATAATGAATTTTAGTGATAATTTTTTCAAAAAAATTGAGAAAAAAACTAATGTTGGTAAAGATACAATTCTTTCTTTAGCAACTAAGCTTCAACAAAATAATTTGAAGGATGAAAAAACTTTAAGAGAGGTTATTCAAGAATTAGGAAAAATGACTGGTAAAGTTGTTGACAAGGAAAAAGAAGACAAAATTATAAATGCTGTCAAAAATGATAAGGTTCCTAAAGATATTGAAAAATTAATATAAGCTTTTACTTATATTTTTTTGAATATATTTATTTTTTTATACATATAGTTTATTGATACAGAAAGTAGGGATTAAATGGATAAATTAGAAATAGTTAAAAGTATTGCTGCAAGGTCAAATGGCGATTTATATCTTGGGATAGTTGGAGCAGTAAGAACTGGAAAGTCAACCTTTATAAAAAAAACTATTGAAACTTTAGTGGTTCCTAATATAGAAGATGAATATGAAAAGAAAAGAACTTTAGATGAAATTCCTCAAAGTTCTGCAGGAAAAACTATTATGACTACTGAACCTAAGTTTGTACCAAGCAATGCTGCCAAAATTAAAATTGATGATTTTGAAACAAATATTAGATTAGTAGATTGTGTTGGTTATGTTATTAAGGATGCTAAAGGATATGAAGATGAAAATGGTCCAAGAATGGTTAAATGTCCTTGGTATGATGAAGAAATACCTTTTATAGAAGCTGCTGAAATTGGGACTGAAAAAGTTATTAGAGATCATTCTTCTATTGGTATTGTTATAACTACTGATGGTTCATTTGGTGAAATAAGTAGAAGTAGTTATATTGAGGCTGAAGAAAAAGTTGTTTCCGAATTAAAAGAAATAGGTAAACCTTTTATTATGATTTTAAATTCAAGTCATCCTATGCTTCCTGAAACAGAAAGATTGGCAGAAAAATTAAAAGAAGACTATAATGTTCCTGTTTTACCAATAAGTGTTGAGAATATGACTGAAAGAGATATTTATTCTGTTTTAAGAGAAGCCTTATATGAATTTCCAGTAGTTGAGGTAAAAGTTAGTATGCCAGAATGGATTGCTTGTTTATCACCTAATAATTGGTTAAAAAAAGAGTATATTTCTAAAATTAGGGAAAGTGTTATTGAAATTGATAAATTGAGAGATATTAATACTATTACTACTCATTTTGAAAATTCAGAGTATATTAGTAAAGCATATTTATCCGATGTTGATACTTCGACTGGAATTATAACAATGAGTTTAGAAGCACCTGATGAGTTATATAGTAAAGTTTTAAAGGAATTTATTGATATTGATATTAATAATAAAGTTGATGTTCTTAAATTATTTCAAGATTATAGTGAATCAAAGCAAGAATATGATCAAGTTAAGGATGCTATCAAAATGGTTAAACAAACTGGATATGGTATTGCTTCTCCAACTTTGATGGACATGAAATTAAATACACCTGAGATAATTAAACAAGGCAGTAGATATGGTATAAAATTAAAAGCAGTTGCGCCTTCTATTCATATGATTAGAGTTGATGTTGAATCTACTTTTGAGCCAATTATTGGCTCTGAATTACAAAGTAAAGAATTAATTGATTATTTAATGAAAGATTATGATACAAATCCATCTAATATTTGGAAAAGTGAAATTTTTGGAAGAAGTTTAGATATTATTGTTAAAGAAGGAATTCAAGCAAAATTATCACTTATGCCTGACAATGTAAGGTTTAAACTTAATCAAACTTTAACTAAATTGGTTAATAAAGGTTCTAATAATTTATTTGCAGTTGTAATATAAAAAACCACTAAGTGGTTTTTTTTAATTATTTTTATTTTCTAATATTTTTATTATATTAATTGATATTTTAGGATTTAAATCAGTTACTTTTTTAAATGATTTTAAATTTTCATTTAAAAAATATTTTAATTTATGATATCTAATTGGATATTCACTATTACTAATTTTATCTAAAATAATTTTTATTTTACTTTCTAATTCTTTTATTTCATTTATTATTTTTATTCCATCAACATTTTTATGTTGTTCATATATTAAAGAATATTCATTTATATTCATATTTGCATATTCTTTAAATGCCATATTATTTCTTTTAATATTTTTTTTATTATTTTTTTCTAATTGTTCTAATGTTAATTCTTCATCTTTAATTTTATTTTCTAAATATTCTATTTCATTTGATATTTCATTTAATTTATTAATTCTTTTAATATTTGTTTTTTTAGATATTTGATTTAACATTTCTATCTTTTGATATTGTTTTTTTAATTTTATTATATTTTGTTTATATTTTTCTATACTAGTAATAACAATGTTTCGTTCTTCGTTATAGTTTTCCATTTCATCAAATAAATAATTTCTATATACTTCATAATAAAAACTACTTTTTTGCGCTATTTGATATTTTTCTAGTTTTTCTTTTAAATAGCTTAATCTTTTTTCATATTTTTTTAATTCCTCATTTAATTCAATATATTCTTTCTTTAATTCATTATTTTCTAATTGTTCCACTGTACTTTTAATAAAGTATTCTAATAGTTTATCATAGTTATATTCTTTTATCTTAACTATATGATTACTGTTATTCATATATGCAGATATAAAAACATCTATATTTGGATAAAATTCATTTAATAAAGCTAATTCTTTTTTATCCATTTTATATTTCACTTCAATCAAACTAACAATATCTTTGTCAATATTTTTATTATTAGATGATAAAATATTTCTTAATGTTTTTTTTATTTCATATTTTGTTTCAATATTATATGGATTTTCCCTAATAAAGATTTCATATTTATTTTCTTTACTTATAACAAAATCTTTTTTATATATTTTTTTTAATAGATTTATACAAAATTCATAATTACTCATACACATCATCCTATTATATATAATATCAAATTTAATTGTTTTTTTAAATATAAAAAGAGAATTTTTTATAAATTCTCTTCACCTTTATTTTTAAAATTAATGATTATTGGTGTTCCTTCAAAATCAAAGGATTCTCTTATTTTATTTTCTAAATATCTCTCATATGAAAAGTGAACAAGTCCTTTACTATTAACTTGAATATTAAATGTTGGTGGACAAGTTTTTACTTGTGTTGAAAAATATATTTTAAGTCTTCTTCCTTTATATGAAGGTGGTTGATTAAGTTCATAGGCTTCTCTTATGACATCATTTAAAATATTAGTTTTAATTTCTCTTTTACTATTTTCATATACTTTTAGTATATTTGGCATTAAAGTATGGACTCTTCTTTTTGTTTTAGCTGACAAGAAAACAATTGGGACATATGAAATAAATGCCATATCACTTTTAATTAGTTTAGTCCATTTTTTCATTTCTTCATCTTTATTTTCAATTACATCCCATTTATTTACAACTAATACTAAAGCTTTTCCAGCTTCTAATGCATAACCAATTATATGTTTATCATGTTCAATTATTCCTTCTTCTGCATTAATTACAACTACACATACATCTGATCTATCAATTGCTTTCATTGATCTAAGCAAACTATATTTTTCTATATTTTCATATACTTTTCCTTTTTTTCGCATTCCAGCTGTATCAATAACAACCATATCTTGTCCATAATATGTAAATGGTGTGTCAACAGAGTCTCTTGTTGTTCCTGCTATATTAGAAACAATTGATCTTTCTTCATTTAATATTGCATTTACTAAACTACTTTTTCCAACGTTTGGTCTTCCTATTATAGAAAATTTTATTACATTATCATTATATTCTTCTTCTATTTCTACAAAATCTTTTGTAGCTTCTTCTAATAAATCAGAAATTCCTATATTTTGTTCACCACTAACGTTTATATAATGATCTAATCCCAGTTCATAAAAATCATATAAATGTTCTTTAGATTCTTTACTATCTATTTTATTGATTGCTACTATAACTTTTTTATCAGTTTTTCTTAACATATCTCTTACTTCATAATCATTTGCTGTTAATCCTTCTTTTCCATCAACCACAAATATAACTGTATCAGCTTCATTAATAGCTAACTCTGCTTGAACTTTTATTTCTGTATTAAAATCAGAATTTTCTAAATCTATTCCACCTGTATCTATTAAATAAAATTTATGATTATTATATGTTGCATCACCATATATTCTATCTCTAGTTACACCTGGTGTATCTTCTATTATTGATATTTTTTTTCCAATTATTCTGTTAAATATTGTTGATTTCCCTACATTTGGTCTACCTACCAGTGCAATGGTTTGTTTTTTCATAGTATCACCTCTGATGTAGTTATTATAGCATAATTTACTTTATATTTCTATTATTTTGTATATATAAAAATTGAATATTTAGGATTAAATTATGAAAGTTTAGATTTAGGTATTGTTATAACTGGGCGGATACCATTGTGAGCAAGAGACGCTTCGTAATCATTTAAATAACCATTCCTAAGCATGCTCCATACATTGCTACCAGAACTGGCTGCTCCATATGTCGTTGATGTCCAATAGCCGTAATTACTACTATCTGCTACATTACAGCCATTACTTGTACATTCTTTTGTATAATCAAATAACCAAGCATATTTACTTGCTCCTTTACTTTTTGCTGTTTGAGTTGTACTATTACTATCTAAATAAAACCAAATACTTGAATTTGTCCAATTTGGATAACCTGTAATTTTAGCAACTTCCTCCGCAGTTATTAATCTTGGTGTATCTACCCATTTTGAAACACTT